>NZ_FZMP01000243.1 GCF_900196725.1 Candidatus Methanoperedens nitratireducens
TAGTGCCTAAAAAGATGGGAATTTAGGATATTCCTGAGCCCTCTGCTCCTGTTTATGGGCTGGGCAGGAACAAAGCAGACAGCAGGGGTCTGTGCTGTTTTTATCCTTGTGAACTCCATAGCCGGAATTTCGGGGCACCTGACAAGCAGGGAATTTTTACCAGCCCCTATATACCCATGGGCATTTGCCGCAGTAGTTGGAGGAACAATCGGCTCCAGCCTGGGAAGCCGCAGGTTTGTGAATGCAACACTCTACCGTCTGCTTGCAATAGTCCTTGTCATTGCCAGCGCAAAGCTCATCCTTGTATGAACAAAAAATTATTCTTTTTTCTGTATAACTATCTCCCAGTCCGTCTTATTTATCTGCCTCGCCCTCAATACCCCGTGCCCGTCAGCTTCCATGCCCCTTGGGACCTCGGTTACAGCCATGGGGTCATCCACGATCACTTTGAGGATTTTTCCCTTCTCAAGATTATGTAATGCCTGCTTGGCATATACGAAATTATAGGGGCATACATTTCCTTTCAGATTAAGTTCCGTATCTACCTTCAAATCGGTATGGAAAGTGCCGTTAATATAAGCCCGCGTTCTCTCTTCTTTCGGGTTTTCAAGTACCTCACTTGCAGGACCGTGCTCCACAAGCTCACCGAGATATAGATGTATCACATAGTCGGCAAGCCTCATAGCCTGGTGGATGTTGTGCGTTACTATCACGATAGTATAGTCTTTCTTAAGTTCAAGAAGCTGCTGCTCGATATGCTGTGATGAGACCGGATCAAGAGCTGATGTCGGCTCATCGCACAGTATTATCTCCGGTTCAACCGCCAGCCCCCTTGCAAGACAGAGCCTCTGCTGCTGACCTATGGAAAGTTTCGATGCAGGTGATTTTAAGCGGTCTTTTACCTCTTCCCAGAGACCGGCGATTTTCAGGTATTTCTCCACTAGCTGGTCCAGTTTCTTTTTATCTTTGGTGCCATGCAGCCTCGGTCCATAGGCGATATTATCATATATCGACATTGGAAGCAGGTTTGGCCTCTGCGGCAGCAGTCCCATCCTGCGCCTTACATCGGTGATATCAACGCTACCGTTGAGCACATCCACGTCACCAAGCATTATTTTGCCTGAAGCCCTGGCTCCATCTGTGAGGTCAATGAGCCGGTTGAAGCATTTAAGAAAAGTGCTTTTACCGCATCCTGACGGACCTATTATGGCTGTTATTTGCTTCTCCGGTATTTCAACAGTTATATTCCGTAGTGCCGCATGGTCGCCGTAAAATGCATTCAGGTTCTTGATACTGATATGGCTTTTCAATGTGATCACCTTATAATATTCTTCATAAATCTCTTTGACAAAGCTCGCGATGCAATGCTCAATGCAAGTACGATTATAAGAAGTATCAGTGCGCTTGCATACGCCCTCTGCTGTACTTCAGGGAAAGGTGTGCCTAGCTGGAAGAACACGGCAAGCGGTAGTGAAGCCACCGGGTCAAGGAGAGAGCGCGGCAGGTTGTCGGTATAGCCTGCTGTGAACAGGATCGAGGCTGCATCACCTATTCCCCTGCCAAAAGCAAGAATAACCGCAGTCACTATGCCGGGAAGCGCCTGTCTGACTACTACGCCAGCAGTGGTCTCAAACCTTGTCGCTCCTAATGTATAGGAGGCTTCTTTCAACTCTACAGGAACCATTTTTATTACCTCTTCCATGGTGCGGATCATTACGGGCAGTTGCAGTATAGTCAGGACGATTATTCCACCTAAAAGCGATGCTCTCACGCCAAGATAGAGCATGATAATGAAGCCAAAGGCACCATACACGATAGAAGGAGTACCCCATAGTACATCAAGGGAGAGCCTGATATAATATGCAGCCTTTGTTTTCCCGATATAATCTTTTTGCAGCGCCAGCGCCGCTGGCAGGCTTATCATAAGGGCGAGGATCAAGCTGCCAAACCCCAGGTACAGCGAGCCGACTATAGCATTCAGGATACCGCCCCCTTTTCCAAGATAGTATCCGCCTTTAGATGTCTGTGTGATCATGGATAACGAGAGAGCAGGCGCGCCATTCCAGACTATCACAGCCACCACTATGAAAAGGCTGCCCACTACGATAGCCAGCGACAATATCATAAGGGCTTTGAAAATCATTTCTTCACGAAGTTTATCCATGCATCCTCCTCTCGATCCTTACCAGTATCAGCCTTGCGCCCAGTGTGGAGAACAAAATGATCAGCATCAGTATAAGAGCAGCAAGCAGCAGGGCCGAATCGTACAGCGGTATGGACATCATTTCACCGTAATTATTGGCGATAAGTGCAGGCAGGGGATAAGCCGGGTCGAATACCGAGGAGGGGATTTTCACCACATTTCCTACCACCATGAGGACAGCCATGGTTTCCCCAATCGCACGGGAGAAGCCCAGGATAATAGCGGCTGCTATGCCCGGTAAGGCGGTTCTTATTACAGCATGCTTTATTGTCTGCCACCGTGTGGCCCCAAGTGATAGGGAGGCTTCCCTCACCTCGAATGGCACCGCCTTGAATACCTCATATGAAACTGAAATAATAATGGGGAATACCATGATGGCAAGCACGATGCCGCCGGAAAGTATGCTGTAGCCAGTGGAGTAGCTGCCGCTGTTCAGCAGTGAGATTCCCGAATTTTTGAATAAAGGCGCGATGCCTGCCACAAGAGGCACAATTGCCAGAACCCCGAAAAGTCCGTATACCACGGGAGGTATGCCTGCAAGCAGGTCTATCAGAGGCAGAATTATTGATTTCACCCTCTCATTAGCATACTCTGCAAGATAGACCGCGCTCAGGATGGATAGAGGTATCGAAAACGCCATAGCAAGCGCAGTCACATAGACGGTACCGAGGATG
This sequence comes from Candidatus Methanoperedens nitratireducens, assembly GCF_900196725.1. Classification (GTDB taxonomy): domain Archaea; phylum Halobacteriota; class Methanosarcinia; order Methanosarcinales; family Methanoperedenaceae; genus Methanoperedens; species Methanoperedens nitroreducens_A. Next base: position 2,878 of record NZ_FZMP01000243.1, read on the forward strand.
AACGGGTAGAAGCCAAAATCACCCTGGAAAGGCATCCATGTACTGCCGAGCAAAAGATCGCCCGGCGATTTCACTTCAAGAATCGGCTCTGACCGCAGGTAAAGGGTGAAAGCTACAATAAATACAATCACGCTTGAGAAAATAGCAGCAGCCAGCGTGAGCTTGCCTGCAAAAGCATCTTTTAGTTTCCTGATATTCATGTGCCGACACCACTTTATTATAATAAAATTAATGTAAGGCAAAGCCTTAACCTGTTCATCCAAGCTTTTTCAACTCTTCATCAAGTGTTTCCCCGGTCAACTGTATGTAGCCCACCTCATCCACAAATTTCTGTCCGTCTGTGAGAACCCACCTTATGAATTCAGATGTAGCCCCGGTCGGCTTACCCTTTGTCACGAAATACTCTACTCTGGCAGGCGGGCTCGGGAAGATACCTTTTTTAATGGATGCGATTGTTTTATCCTTGGTGCTCAGATCTTCATCTGGATCAATGATACCGTTCTCGTTCACATCAAATGGTATTACCCGGATGCCTGATACCGGCTGTCCGGTCTTCATATCAAAGGCATAGTTGTAGTTATTGTATCCTATACCCAGGGGATCTTTTTGCACGGCAGCCAGCAGTCCCGGGTCACTTGGGACGCCTATGCCTTTCAGGTTTTCCTGCTTCTTGCCCAGGTATTTCGCCCATATCTCAGGCGCACCTGCTGCATCACTTCTGGTATAGACGTGTATTTCATCTTTTATCTCAGGTCTTCCTGCGACCTCGCCCCATGTCTTTACAGTCCCGTTGATGAAAATATCCACGAAAGTTTTTCTTTTTACGCCCTTGCTTGTGAGATCGTTAAGCGCGGGATTCTTTTCATTGATCGTGGCTACAACAGCATCTTTGGTCACACTGAACGGATATGCGCCCTTTTCTATCTCGGATTTATCAACATCTCTTGAAACCATGCCGATATCAACAAGCCCGCCAAGTGTATCAGCCATACCCTTGCCCGCGCCGCCTGCTGATACCTCAACGTTTACTTTTGGGTGCAGCTTCTTGAACTCCTCACCCCAGCGCACAGCCATCGGGTACAGAGCAAATGCGCCCGACAGCGTTATTGTGCCCTCAAGTTCCTTAGAACTTACAGCGGAAGGTGTTGTCTGTCCTTCAGCCTTTGGTCCATCAACGCATCCTGATACTAAAGCCCCGATTAAAATCATAATTAAAACAATTGTAATAACTTTTCCTGTCATTAATTCCACCTCGAATCTATTCTTTAAATAGCCATCATCGAATCCTGTGACGGCAAAGACGATCCCTTCTTGAATTCACTTTTTCACCTGCTTGTAATAAGCAGGAGCAAATGGGTCAGTACCTATAAATATGCAGATAAACAGGCGATAATTGGTACGATGAGCACAAAAACCGAATAATTGCGGCAAAAACGGCAACTAATTCAAACCTGCATAATCCATTACTGCTTTCTGGGCATTCAGGAATTTAACAATCTCATCAAACCCGACATCATTTTTGGGTTTTTTACTTTCAACTTTTATCCGACAAGGGCAGTTTATCCGGGATTGGCTATACATTTCCTCAGTCATATCAATCTTGATCGAAAGATTATACTGCCGGATATATATAATCACAGAAAGAGGCAGGGATTGACACAATTATTCTGATGAGAACACTAAAATCAAGTTGAAGTATTTCTACATCTCCAATAAAACAAGCTCGAATTTGATACCCATGCAGGACTGACAGAATCCCAGGAATTCCTTTGCATTAACGGACATTTCTTCGTGGAGGGATCTGGATATATAAAAAATAATATGAACCTTTCCCGGATTGCCTGAGATTCTCTTTTTTATTTCGCTGTGCATCTCTTCAAAAATGGCTACAAGGGTTTTAAAGTTGATCCTTTTCAGGATACGGATGTTCCCCACCCCGGTTTCATCTACCCAGATCCGGTAATTGGCAGATTTCCGTACAAAAACATCCATTTCATTCATAGTATTCCTTTCTTGCCGTCTTCCACATCCCATCTGACTTCTTCAGCTAAAGACCGTCTTGTTGAGGCAATCATATCAAGTTGTTCATATATATACTCCCGCAGGAAAACATCTTCAATAGTCTCAGCATCAGTCTCTAGCTCATGCAATCGGTTCAGCAGGTTCCCAAGTTCTCTCTGCGCATGATGCCTGCTTGTACGCTGCCAGCTTACTTCAATTAATGCAAGTGACCGGACTAATCTTTCAAGACCGATTCTTACACGCTGGTATTCCGGTCTTCTTAGCTTTTCTTTTGCATGGTTTTCATAGGCTGATACGAATTTTCCCTCAATACCCTCATCCTGTAAATGTTCCTCACCATCCCATTTTTTATGGAAGGCAAAAACGATCCCTTCTTTGATTTAGCATATTTTGTCACCACATCTACTATATAAATAGACGATATATATCATTGGATATTCAGGCAGGTTTTGTCACTATTTGAACAAAATCGGGATTATCACGACAATAATTGCCGTATGGATTAAACATCAGATCAAATGCTAAAAGTTTTATAAACTTGTTGCAAAAAAGTTTCAGGTAACCTTTGCCTTAATCTTCCTGGAAACCGACTGAACTTATCAAATATTGCTTATTTACTCGACTTAAATACCTACGAGAACTATTAATACCTCCGGTGATATAATGATGTTACAAGAAAAAAGAAGGGGTTTACTTTGTCCCCGGTAATGGTATAGTTAGTAAAGGCATCTACCTGCTTGGCGATGGGGAAGCAGCAGTTAAAATCCCTGGCAATGTCCGGATGCAGAATTATGTCTGGTGGCTGATATGATCTCAGCCAGACAGTACAAATGTCCCAACTGCAAGCATATGATATCGATATCAAATGCAGATTTCATTAAGGGGATCGCCATGGCATCATGCGGCGGCTGCGGCAGGGATGCTTTTGCTATTGAGGAGGCTCTGTTAAAATGAACGGAAAAGGAGGGCTTTTAACTGCCCATTCGCACTCCTTTTTTCTAATATGAGGTAATAATATGGATTATACAAATGAAGAACCAGATAACGAAATCGAAAATACGGATGATGACAAAGACCTTCGGCGTTTCCTGCGCGGAGGCTTCGGGGCAAAGTGAGTGAAGAAATACACGGCGAAAGATTCATACTGCGCTTATGTTCTTTCAACCTGCGAATTTTTCAACCTGTATCTGGCATAGGCAAGTACATTTTCCTCTATGAACCCCGGGGCTTCAACAGGCTCGATTCCCCTGCTAAACAGTGTATCGGCAGCGCCTCCGCCTACCCTGCTGCATAGCACAGCATCGCAGTCACCGATAAGGGAAATGCTTCTATCCAGCGTATCATCCGCATGACCGCCGTATTCCAGGGTACCGCAGGCGGGATTATTCTCTCTTACTTCGACAACTTTTATCTCCTCTCCGTCTGACTCTATTATAATGAACCGTCTTGCTTTGCCGAAATGCTGGTTAATAACCTTGCCATCACTTGAAGCGATTGCCATTTTTAAGCTTTTCTTCATGCTCTTCCCCTTATACTAATGGTCTTGGCTGCTTCTCCTCAGGCAGGACCGGAAGTACCATCGTGTTCACAAGTATGGGGTCCCTGACCTCTTTTGCCCTCTCAAGCAGCAGTTCTCTTCCTCTTTTAGTAATCGCGAATATGGGTACGGCAGTGCCAAACTGCGCTATTGCCTTCCCTGCCACCCCTGCCCGTATCCATTTTGATGTACAGCCAGTGGTCATATCCACAAGCCCGATAAATTCTTTTGCTTCGCTGTCAGGCATGCCTGTAGCGTGCACCCCGAATGCTATCACTTGCGCACCGCTCTCCTTTTCAACATTCCTTATTTCTTTAAGGGTATTAAGATCTGCCACTGATACTCCTATTTTCCTGTGTCCAAGCTCTATGGCTTTTCTAACCCCGCGCACCTGATCTATCGCGGCAGTATCCGGGTCGAGGATAACGCCTCTTGCATCTTCTATCCTTTTGATCAGTCCCTGTATTGGCGATGTTTCTGTCAGCCCTGAGATGCGAGAGCCCATACCCTGGCATAGCCTGGGATTGCTCGTAATAACCGTACCTGCGCCGTCGCATACGGTAACTGTGGTGTCAAGCAACCCCTTTCGCAGACCTGTCATGAACGTCTCGCTTGCCCCGAAACCTACGAAAATCTCCATCTCCAGTTCACGGTTCTCAGTGAACATACCAAAGTCCTTCATCCTGAACTCTACATTTTCTTTAGCTGTCTTTGGAGTGAATTTCTTGATCCCCCTGACCTTGTCAAAGATGGGGCAGTAATCGGTCACGGGTGCACCAACCTCCACAACCTTTCCATTTTCAACAACTACTCGCGTTCTACCCTGAAGTTCCATTACATGGCGTGCTTTTGGCATATTTTGCCTCCAAATATTATGAATAACAGTAGTCGCTGTATGTTTTTAAGGGCTGGCTTTTCGGCAAATTGATTAAAAAAGGGGCAAATATTGCCACAATATTGAGCAAAAACAGGCGAATCCATTTCAGGAATATTATAGTATAGTTATAACTAATCCCGATAATTCATCCAATCTCATTTTTATTTTTTTAAAAACTATGGAAACTATGAAAACTGTGAGAAAGTACATATTAACCGAATCCCTATAATTTAATTTGAGGAGATGATAAAAATGTGTGAAAAAAGACTGACAGGGAACTGGCACCATAGAAATATAATAAATTTTGTCTATGCGGCAGTTATTTTGATTCTACTATTGGTAACAGTGAATAACGCCTCTGCTGCCTCCGGACTTAATGCACAACCTACGCCTACTCCTTCACCTAATCTCATAGCAAATCCGGGGTTTGAAAGTGGAAGTACAATTCCTACAAGTTGGCATTTTGTTACAATGAATAGTAATACCCCCGCATGGAGTACAACGCATCATTCAGGTAGTAAATCAATTAAAATATATGTACCTGGACATATAAGTAAGATTTCAGGTGAAGTAGTATCTGATCAAATTCCATCGGTAAGTGGAAGAACGTATAATCTCTCTGCTTGGGGTAAAGCTACTGGAACTGGTGGCACAAAAGGTCCAGCCGTTCGATTAGCTGAGTATGATATAAATCATAATTGGTTACGACAAAATGCTGTGTACTTTTCAAAAGGAACTTATAGCTGGACTAAAAAACAGAAAACATTCACTACTGGTGCTAATACGGCTTACGTTGCAGTATACGCTAATATCCGTGATGGTTATGGTACATTCTGGATAGATGATGTATCGTTGACAGTAGCTGCTACAACTCCTACTCCATCAGGCGATACCATAAGAGTATACAGGTCTGCCACCGATCAAATCGATGTTCTGAATATAGAAACCCAATATTTGCCATACGTTGTAGCTGCGGAAAATGATATTGCACCTTTTGAGTCTATGAAAGCTCAGGCTGTTGCTTCAAGAACTTATGCCTATTATAAGAAAGAACATCCAAGCGGGACGAACTTTGATGTTTATGATGATACTAGAGATCAGGTCTATAATCCAGGGCTAGTTCTCACAGATAATATAAAAAATTCAGTTTCACAAACTAATAGAATAGTTCTTAGATGGGGCAGCGTCATAATTTGCAGTTTCTATGTTAGCGGCACTGGTGAAACTGCCGGCTATGTAACGTACAATGAAGGTAAAAGCGGAGAAGATATAACACAAAGCACTATCGGCTGGGTAACAGATCCACCCTCGTTGAATCCGTACAATAGGGGAGCTATGGGACAGATACAGGCAAATGCACTGGCGGAGGATGATGGCTATACCTGGCAGAACATATTGAAATATTTCTATGGTAGTGATATTGTCATAGGACCTAAATGATACAATGGATAAAACCATCGTATTATTAAAGCCTTATCTATTTGTAGGATAAATAACATAACAGAAGCTCAAGAAGTTGTCAATAAATGTGCGGCTGCCGGTGAGATAATTTATAAAATATGAACGCTAAATAGCACGTGATAAGTATGCTGGATTTAATAAAAGTTGAAGAGGTTGATAATAAAGTGATAATCCCCAAAGAGGATTTTGAAAAAATTATCGCTGATGTGGACAGCCTGATCGAAACTGCAGAGATCCTTTCGGACAAAGAATTAATACAACAAATCAAGGAAAGTGAAAGGGATATTAAAGAAGGCAAAGTGAAGGAAATAAAATCGAAAAAAGACATTGATGCGCTCTTTCTTTGATTTGTATGTATCGTGTAATTTATACACATCTTTTTGAGAAGAAGATAAAGAAATTTAAGAAAGATAAAGGGCTGGTTGCGGATTTAAAGAAAAAGATTGAAAAGCTGCTTTCCGACCCTTTTATTGGGAAGCCGCTGGAATATCCTCTGGTAAATTTCCGGTCTATCCGTATCAAGGGGAAGTATCGGTTGGTTTATAAATTGGATGAAAATGATAAAGAACTCGTTCTTGTGCCATTCGGGCATAGAAAGGATATATATCAGCTTATGGTTTTATCTTCTAAGAAGGGCGGTGTTTGATGATATTCTTTTGTTACTTTAACCTTAAATTTTTATCTACTATACCATTATATTGATGTCCAAGATTACTCATCAAGCTTCCTCACCAATATCTCCCTCGCCGCTCTCGCATCCGCCCTGCCCTTTGTCTTCTTCATAACTGCGCCCACAAGCGAGTTGAGCGCCTTCTCCTTCCCTGCCTTGAAATCAGCCACAGCCTGCGGATTCTCTTTTATCGCCTCAAGCGCCGCGGTCTCTACGATATCGCCTTCCACTTTAAGCAGACCTTTTTCTGCAACTATCTCTTCAGGCGAACCGCCTTTATCAAGTATTGTCCTGATTATATCTACAGCGCCATCTTCAGTGATCCTCTTGACAGCAAGCAGTTCTATTATCTTCAGAATATCCTCTTTCTTGAAAGCATCGATAGTCAGGTCGCGATAGTTCAGTTCGCCTTTAAGGACATCGACTATCCAGACCGCTGCCATTTTGGGATCAGCCTTCCTGGCAACATCTTCATAGAATATCGCAAGCTTTAACTCCGATGTCAGCGCCTTTGCATGGTCATCCGTAATCCCATACTGCTCCACGAACCGCAGCCGCCTTGCATCGGGCAGTTCAGGCAGCGTCTCTTTTATTGCAGGCGCCCATTCCGAAATCTTCAAAGGCACAAGGTCAGGCTCGGGGAAATAGCGATAATCGTGCGCTTCTTCCTTTGTACGCATGGACAGGGTTATCTCCCGCGCCTCATCAAAGTGGCGCGTCTCCTGCACAACAACGCCGCCGCGGCGCAAAACGTTCTTTTGCCGCACGATCTCGTAAAGCAGCGCGCGCTCGGCACCTTTATGAGATGAGATATTCTTTATCTCTGCGCGCTGTCCTCCCATGATTGAGATGTTGGCATCCACTCTCAGAGCGCCTTCAAGGTTGCCGTCGAATACGTCGAGATACTCAAGGATGTTGCGAAGCTTATCAAGATACCGCCGCGCTTCTTTCGGGCTCCTGAGATCGGGCTCGCTCACAACTTCAAGCAACGCCATGCCCGAGCGGTTATAGTCGATAAGAGTATATTTTGATTTGTCGATAGTGCCTTCATGCACGAGCCTTCCCGGGTCTTCTTCCATATGAGCCCGCGTAATCCTGACTTTGTGCTCCCCATCCTCGCCTTCGATCATGATATAGCCCTGGCTTGAAATGGGAAAATCATACTGAGTTATCTGGAAGCCCTTCGGAAGGTCAGGGTAATAGTAATTCTTTCGATAGAACTGCGTATGCTCTTCTATTTTGCAGTTCAGCGCCAGTCCGACTTTTATTGCAGCTTCTACTGCTTTTTTATTTATCACAGGCATAGAGCCAGGCAGTCCCAGGCATACGGGACATACGTGTGAATTCGGAGGATCGTTATGATAATCCGTAGTGCATCCGCAGAATACCTTGGTCTTGAGTTTGTTCAACTGAACATGTACCTCAAGCCCGATTTTCACACCGTCAGGATTCTCGTACATTATATCCTCTCCGGTCTTTTGTTGTGGAAATCAGTATTCTCTTCAAACGTGTAAGCCGCTCTCAGGATAGTGGCTTCATCAAAATGTTTGCCGATAACCTGCATCCCGACAGGCATTCCTTCCGCGAAACCGCACGGTACAGAGATGGACGGAACGCCCGCGAGGTTTATCGGTACTGTATCAACATCAGCAAGGTACAGCGATAGAGGGTCGCCTATCTTTTCACCGAGCTTGAACGCCGGATACGGCATCGTCGGCGCAATGAGAACATCCACATCTTTGAAAGCCTGCTCAAAGTCCTGTTTTATAAGCGTTCTTACTTTCAGGGCTTTCAGGTAATACTTATCGTGATACCCGGCTGAAAGGGCGTACGTGCCCAGTATAATCCGCCGCTTCACTTCATCGCCAAATCCTGCTGCTCTAACCTGTGAGAAGGTGGTGTGCCAGTCGCTATCTTCGGTGCGCAGGCCATACCTCATCCCGTCAAAGCGCGCAAGATTGGATGAAGCTTCGCTCATGGCTATTATATAGTAAGATGCAAGCGCATACTTTGTATGGGGCATCCTTACCTCAGTGCGGCTTGCCCCGAGGTCTTCCAGCGTGTGGATTGCATCCCAGACAGCCTTTTCCACTTTTTCGTCCGTACCTTCGCCGAAGTATTCTTCCGGCACCCCGACCTTTAATCCGCTGACATCATTACTGAGCGCCGAGGAATAATTCACCTCCCTGTCCACAGACGTGGAATCCCGCGCATCATAGCCAGCGACAACATCAAAAAGCGCCGCTACGTCGCGAACATTTGTGGCGAACGGTCCGATCTGCTCAAGTGAGTTGGCATATGCTATAAGCCCGTAGCGGGATATGACGCCGTATGTAGGTTTTAACCCCACGATGCCGCAGAACGATGCAGGGCAGCGGACTGAACCGCCCGTATCGGAACCCAGCGCCAGCGGCGCTTCATCTCCAGCTACAGCCGCAGCGCTGCCACCGGACGATCCGCCTGGCACCCTGCCCGTATCCCATGGGTTTTTTGTAGAACCATAGAAACTGGTCTCTGTAGAAGTGCCCATGGCGAACTCGTCCATGTTCGTCTTCCCGATTATCACTGCGCCTGCTTCTTTTAGCCTTTCGATGACGTGGGCATCGTATGGCGGGATATACCCGGTCAGGATTTTTGAGGCGCATGTTGTCAGTATGCCTTTTGTAGAAATATTGTCCTTGATCGCAACAGGTATCCCTGCCAGCGGTCCGTCGCTGCCTTCAGAATCGATTTCCCTGGCGCGCGAAAGTGCGCTTTCTTTTGCCACTGTGATATAGGCATTCAGTCTACTCGATTCGATTCTCTCTAAATATTCAGCAACGATCTCTTCAGAGGAATTAGCCTGGATCTTTTCCCTCAGTTCATTGATATCTGCCCACATTTTACATCATCCTTGGTGCCTTAAAGAACCCGTCCTGCTTCTTCGGCGCACTGGACAGCGCCTCTTCCTGGGACAGGGATTTTGCAGGCGAATTGATCTCATCATCCCTGAAAACGTTGCTTAACGCCAGTACGTGGTAGGTGGGCTCGACACTTTCCGTATCCACCGTATCAAGCTCCCCGAAATAATCAAGAACCGAGTTGAGCCTGGGCGTGTATTTTTCCCTGTCCTGTTCACTTAATTCAAGGCGGGATAACCATGCTATATGCTCAAGGTCTTTTTTTGTAATCATAATGCTCCCTGCAATCTGAATAAAACGTAATAAGCCTTTGCTTTTATAAGATTTACTACTTAAAAACTCAAGTCAAAAAAGAAACCGGAATCCTGTTAGTCCGGGAAATATGAAGCAGTTGAAACCTGCTCGGGTTGCCAACTGATAAAGAAAGTCTTAAATCACCCTTTAATAAGACTTGCCAGCCCGACTATAAGGATCAATACAAGTACGATAATAGCTGTTTTCAGCAGCCCCTGTACCGTGTTCACGCTTGCGGTCAGGTTTTTTAAGGATTCTTCTATCTGGTCAGTCTTCACCGGAACAACTGCCGGAATTACGGGTGCCTCAACGACCGGCTCTTTGTAGGTACTGACGGCATGCGGCGCCGGGACAGGTTCGGTTTTTACAGGCTGTGGCTTTTGCGCCAGTGGTGCATGCTGCTGTGCCGGTTTATTTCTCAATAATGCTTTGTACATCGCATCTTCACTTGATGAGGCACTCGTGGATGCCTTTGGAACGCTTTTTACCGGGGCTTCGTTTTTCTTTTCAGCCTGCGTATTCTGCTGAGGTTTATTCTTTAATAATGCTTTAAACACTGCGTCTTCACTCATTGATGGCATTTTTGTACCCTCTGCCTTTAAAGTTAAAACTCTACTGGCACAGGATATATTACTCTTGGCTATTTAAATCATTTGTATTATACCAGCAATTTTATTTAGTTCCAGCGCAAGTATCGAGAGGATTTCATGGAACGGTTCAAAGCAAGAAATATCGGATACGTGATTGCAATAGGTGCTATTGTCTTTATTTTTTTCACGAACAAGATCGGCTTGAGTGAATTTCTCTCCAGGATCAGCAGTGTCAGCAAACTACTTTTTCTTCTTGTGATCCTGTTCAATTTTCTGAATATCATATCTTTCGTAATAACCTGGCGTTATCTCATTCCTGCTAACATCAGTATCTATAAATTATTCAAATTCTACATGGCAGGGACATTCGTTAATAACATTACCCCCACGTTCGGGACAGGCGGTGAACCTGTAAAAGCCCTGCTGCTCGGGAAAGAGTTAGGTGTAGACAGAGCCGAGTGTTTTGCCGGGGTCGTATCGCAGAGGATGTTAAATATGTTCCCTTTCCTGATCATCGGCGGTCTGGGTATCGGGCTTCTATTTTCCATGCCCGGGGTTATGCTTGGGACCCCGCAGATAATAGCTCTCCTGTTCTCTATCGGACTGGCTTTCGGCACTTTCGGTCTCATTATTTACTTCTATGTAAGAAAGGATAAACTCTCTTCATTTGTCCACTCTTTGATCAGGTTTTTTACACCTTTTATAGGTTTTGTGAAAAAAGGCTTTGACCACAAAGCGTACGCCGATGCGGTCGAGAGATCGATTAATTCGTTCCATGGGGGACTGAGGAGCATACATCACAATAGAAAAGGTGTCATTAATGCCACTCTGTTCTCTTTCCTCGGATGGGTCTTTGATATTCTTGCAATATACGCGGTATTCCTTTCCCTTGGATATACGGATGTTCATATCAGCGTACTTATCATCACTTATACCGTTTCAATGATGAGCAGCTGGTTACCCCTTTTCCTTCCAGGCGGTCTTGGTATCGTGGACGTTACTATGGCAGGGCTTTTCATATTCAGCGGGATCCCGGCTGAGATCGCAGGACCTGCTACATGGCTCTACAGGCTTGTGGCGTACTGGCTCAACACGATCGTCGGCGCGTATTATTTGCGTGCCTCGCTAAAGCCTGAATAGCTCTTCTTTTTTAAAGGTAAAGCTGCCGATCACCCCAACAGAAGCCGGAAGCTCCCCGAACCTTGATCTCAGAATGAGGTCGGCTATCTCAGCCTCCATCACTCTGCTTATCCCTATTATGGACGTAGTCGGTCTTGGATTAACATCAACGACGTAGGGCTTATCACCGAGCACTATATCCACGCCTGCATACCCCCTGCATCCGAGGGTCTTTAAGGTCTTTTTCGCCACTTCAACAATTTCATTGTTCATATCGCAGTGATACGGCACTATCCCGCCTTTGTATGAGACATCGCGGTTGATCTCTATCAGTTGCTTATTAACAGTCAGCAGAAGCTGCGTTTTTCCGGTTATTATGCTTGTGCTTAAGTGTTCACCTTCGATGAACCGTGTGGCGATAAATCCGTCTTCTACCTTGCCCGCGCTGCTTTTATGGATCCCCTCGGAAGCACACCCGAACCTTGGTTTGATGATATGATCGCCTTTGTATTCCCCGCTTCCGATCGTATGCGGAACCGGGATTTTTCCCCGCTCAAGCGCGCGGGTGCATTCAAGCTTATCAGCGCACAGGCGCACCGAACCGGAAGGGCATCCGAGATTTTCAGTGTTATCTTCCACAAGCCCGGTAAGGTCGCCCAGGATTTCATCCGGGGCAATGACCAGCCCCGCATCACAATCTTTTGAGAGCTTTGCAATCGTCTTTTCGAACTGCTCTGTCCTGACCGCAGTTCCTGCATCTATCAGCATACCTGATGTGGGATAGAGTACATCATGACCGCAAGAAACAAAGCTTCGCACAAGCGTTCCTAACATAGCCCGCCCTTCAGGCATGAATTCGGGAATTCCCGCGCCTACCGCATATTCTGCGATCATTATTTTCATAATGTACAAAACAGGTACTATTTGTATTAAACTTTTTTATAAACCGGAGTTCATATGGCAGCCCCATAGTGGAAATACTGAATTACACGCACCACAAGCCGGACAATAACCCTAAATACCAGGAAACCAATATATATACGTTCCAGAACTACGAATTCTGGACGAATCGTGTTGATAGGTCCTTGCGGGAGAACGGCGGCGCCAATCTATGACCGTACAGACAACCCCAATGCGGTACACGCGATAACACCTGACACAAGGGTTACGGTGGCAGACTACGGCAAAAGCCAGTGGATGAAGTTCCGAGTTAGTGTCAGGTTACAGCCAAATATATTATTGCTTTGTTTTTATAAGTCTCTCTCTAATTAAATAAACACATATTGCCAGAACCGATATGCCAAAAAGCGCCTGGAATATTGGCTGGTATCGGTAATTAAACCATGTCCTTATGAGTTCTTCGATAGAGAAGTACAGCTTAAATATAGCCAGTAATGCAAAAAGCATGGCTATCAGGAAAATCCCGAAATAAAAATAATCCTCTAATTTTTCCCGGCTGACCATATCATGACCTCCTTTTCAATATAATTACCAGCATCAGTGCAATAATGGCTCCCAATGATTCAAATCCGGGTTCTTTTGGCGTAGACGTTTGCGCCGCTTCGGGGTAAGATGGCACACCCGCAGGAACTCCCTCTCGTACGAACTTTGAAACCTCTATGTTAACCTTTTTCTCCTCGCTTTCTTTAGGAATGGTCTTGGTGGGAGCTAAAAGTACAGGCTTTTCCCAGCTATTTATCATAATATCCCCTTTCCAGAGTTCCACCACTACCATGTAGTTATACTGGTCAGGCACTTCAAGTTTCACACTTTTTACTGCTGTTGCCTCACTTGGGATTACGCCTGTCTCTGAACTTGTTTTATCAGCCAGAAGATTGGAATCCGCCTGCCTTGCCTTAATTATGAGCTTTAAGTTCTCAGAGGCCTCTGTGCCCCTGTTTTCAAGATATATGTCAGGCGTGATTGTCACGCGTCCTGCCGACACGCCGCTGACAGTAAAATCGATGTTGTTCAAAACAATCCCGCTGCGCCTTGACGTCGGCGTTATGACGTTCAGACCGCGAAGATTAACCGAACCGCTGTCCCTGATGCTTCCGTTGTCAAAAAGCAAGAGCCTCAGTTCATAGCCGCCATTCCTTTCTACCTTCAAATGCTGGGAAACTGCCAGGGTTTTACCCGGCTCGGTCTCAGGTATCGGTGCGGAAGCCTGTGCAGCCAGAAGCCCGGTATCGCTGCTTATCGCCCTTATCAGCATGGAAGCGTTTTTAGTTTTGCCGCCTTCATGGTTTATATAGGCTGTAACATTCACCTCTACAAGAGCGCTTGTTACCTCAGCCGGTTTGACATCGACCTCGCGTATGAGAAGCTGCGATGGAGGTCTGTAATCAGGTTCCTGTATGAGGACGTCCTCTTTGACAAGAATGATCACGAAAGAAAGAACTAAAACCGATACCAGCAATATTGCAAGCAGACGAGATGATTTCATACCCATTTTTATAATCCCGCATGTTTAATGTATTAACATGTTTATATATTTTACTGGGAGCGTTAAAGCGGGGACTCCAAAAACGATGCCCTTATTTACTATCCACATAAAGACTGTCATGGATGAAAGAACTCTCAACCATAATACAAAAAGTACAATCCTCAGAAGACCTGGATTTCGAAGACGGAATGCTCCTGATGCAGTCCAGAAACCTCTCCCTCATCGGGGCGCTTGCTGATCATGTGCGCAGGAAAACAGCAGGGGACAGGGTCATGTTCGTAACGAACTGCCATATAAATTATACCAATATCTGCAACTCAAAATGCAGGTTCTGCGCGTATTTCAGGGAAGAGGGGCAGGAAGGGGCGTTTACCCTGACTGTTGAAGATATCATGGGGAAGGCGGAAAAAGCCCGGGAAGCAGGTGCCACCGAACTGCATATCGTGGGCTCTCTAAACCCGAAGCTGCCATTTGAGTATTACGAACAGGTTCTCGGCAGGCTTCATGAAAAATACCCGGATATATCCCTGAAGGCATACACGGCTGTGGAAATTGCGTATCTTGCAGAAACTACCGGGATGAGCGTGAGGGAAGTTCTTTTGCGCCTGAAAAAAGCGGGGCTTACAAGCCTCCCCGGAGGCGGAGGGGAGATATTCAACGAAGAGACAAGAAAAAAGGTCTGCCCGAACAAAATAAGCGGCGAGAGATGGCTTGATGTTATGGGAAACGCCCACAGCCTGGAGATAAAAAGCAATGCCACGATGCTTTACGGACATATAGAAACGGATGCCGATATCGTGGACCATATCCTCAGGATAAGGGAATTGCAGAAAAAAACTCGCGGGTTCCAGGCATTCATCCCTTTGAGATTCCATCCCGATAACACCGGGCTTCAAAAAGACGGCATCGTCAGGTTCGGTCCAACCGGGTTTGATGACCTTAAAACAATTGCAGTTTCACGCCTTCTGTTGAACGGCTATATCAACAATATCAAGACATACTGGGTCATGGTAGGCGAAAAGATCGCGCAGATAGCGCTCCATTACGGCGCGAACGATATCGACGGCACCGTGATGGAGGAGCGCATAACACATGCCGCCGGCGCGCCACGCCTGAATATATGCCAAAAGAGAGGCTTGTTCATTTAATAAAGAACGCAGGCAGGATACCGGTGGAGAGGACTACGAATTATGAAGTGATAAAAGAGTATCGTTAAGTCTGGGATATCTCGCTCTTTAACTTCTTCACAAGCTCCTCTTTGATCGTCGAGTTGCGGTCGCCGCCACAGACGCAGCCCCTGACGCCGATAATATCCGGCGAGATGCGTTTTAACGACGCAATGTCCTCAAATTTTATCGTGCCTGCTAGGGCTGTTTGAAGCCCTCTATCCTGAGCACTCGATACGAAATCTGTGAGTTCCTGCTCTGTAAGGAACTCAAATGTAGAGCGCCCGTCCTTGATGCCCGTATCCATCATTACAATGTCCACGCCGGCTTCCGCACCGACCGAAGGAAGCCTGAAAGGTGAGATCGAATTTATGCGCCGGTAATCCGAATAACCCGCAGCCACTACTTTTTTAGTCTTATCAAAGTCTTTTACCGAACGCACGATGCCTGACAGCATATCCATAGCCTGCTCTCCTGTCTGGATATCGTACAACCCCACCTTGATATATTCTGCTCCCGCCACAGCCGCACCCAGCGCAGCCAGGGAGGCTGTTCCGGGTTTATAGTTGAAATCCCCGATAGTAGCGCTCACGGGCACTGAGCCTGCTGCTTTTTTCACTGCGCTAATCATCCAGGGGAAGTTCGCGCCGAGTGAGCCCTCTTTCGGGTTCTTTACGTCAATAATATCCGCACCGCCAAGTTTGCAGATCTTTGCCTCTTCTACGTTAATAGGACTTACAAGTAATTTCATAACCATTAAACCAAATAACTCCCCTTATACATTTATGTTTCGAATTTGTTCTATATTGGTGGTTACCAAAGCCCTCCCAAAACCGTTGGTAGCTTTTTCCCTCCCCTAAGTCAAATAAGCCACTGAATGAATATTTTCCTAAATTCCCATCTTTTTAGGCACT
>NZ_FZMP01000134.1 GCF_900196725.1 Candidatus Methanoperedens nitratireducens
ATAAGGCCAAAACATTCGGGACTATACAGCTTTAAACGAAATGAGTTAAATATTAATATAATCAGCATTTATACATGCAGTGGTAATGTTACTAATTTCCTTCGAAAAATGAGTGTTGGGGACGGAATTAGTTGATATTATAGGTTGATAGGATAGGTGGAGACGGTGAATAGTAGAATGCTGCTGCTATTGGTTGCAGTTATCTCTATAGGTATTTTTGCATTGCCGACCACAGTTTCACGATTCACAGGACAGCATACTTTTAAGAATGCATCGGAGGTAGCAAGCGATAGTGGATGCAGGAAATGCCATGAAGACATTTATGAAGAGATGCATAGTGCAACTAATCAGGTTCACTGGAACGTACCCGGACCGAAAGGCAGCAATGATGTGTTCCAGTGCACTGAATGCCATACTGTGGATTTTGACATAAGTGTTTACTATCAAACAAATACTAAGGAGAGTGTAGATGGACATGCAGCGACTACAATCGCCTGCCTCTCATGCCATTCAGAGCTCGCCGGCCTGGGAGCAGGCGGATTTACATGCAACTCATGTCATGTAGGGACGGCTAAAATGTTTGACCCCAAAGTAGCTGGATCTGATCAGTTCCCGATGCATGCATTAGCATATAAATATGGAGTAGTTCATGATAGTGAGGGTAGGAAGAATTGTTCACAGTGCCACCGGGGAGCAAATCTCAATGTATTCATAGAACATATAGATTCCGAAATCACAAATGAGGAAGAAACTCATAGATCATTTTATTACAAGTCAAAATATCCGGACAATCAATCAGCTATAAATCTAAAAGACTCCAATACCGCATGTCTGGGCTGCCATTCGCATACGAGAGTCACTATATCGTGGAGACGGAGCATCGGGTATGAAATGACCGTGAACGCTACAAGCCGTGGAATGAAGGTGAATTTAACAGGCGTCAGTCCAATAACTGACACGACTGGTACCAGTGGCAGTTAAATTTTTGAACCAAATAGTTTTATACTAAAAAAGCTTTCTTAACATGGGGAGACCTGAACTATAGGTGGAAGATAGAATAAAGAATAAGCTCAAGGAAAAGTCTCATATATAAGAAATGCATTGTTCGCTAAAAGTTAAGAAGGATTATGGCTATGAAGTCAACGAAATCGTTGTGCCCAGATTGCCTCTCGGTGATTGATGCCTCAATATTCGAGGAAGATGGCAAAGTCATGATCGAAAAAACGTGCAGCAAGCACGGGGCTTTCAAGGATATTTACTGGTCCAGCGCAAAGCAGTTCAAACGCTTTGACCGCTACTGGCATGATGGAGAAGGGGTTGCCAATCCCAATGTCTCGACCAACGGGAATTGTCCTCATTCGTGCGGATTGTGTTCATCCCATAAAACGACCACCATACTTGCGAACATCGATCTGACGAACAGGTGTAACCAGGAGTGCCCTGTATGTTTTGCGAACGCATCATCCTCCGGCTATCTCTACGAACCATCACTGGAGCAGATAAGAGCCATGATGCAAACGCTGCGAAATGAAAAACCTGTGCCCTGTCCTGCCATCCAGTTCGCCGGCGGTGAACCCACGATGCGTGAGGACATTGTAGAAATCGTCAAAATGGCTTCACAGTTCAAGTTCACACAGGTTCAGATGGCAACCAACGGTATCAAGCTTGCAAAGAGCCTGAAATTCTGCGAAGACCTGAATGCAGCCGGGTTGCATACTGTTTATCTGCAATTCGACGGGGTAACGGAGAAGCCATACCTTATAAACAGGGGCTTTAATGCCCTCCCGGTAAAACTTAAAGCCATAGAAAATTGCAGAAAGGCCGAACTGACAAGCATTTCCCTGGTTCCCACGCTTGCAAAAGGCGTCAACGACGACCAGGTGGGAGATATAATCAGATTCGCTGTTAACAACATGGATACTGTTAAAGGTATCAATTTCCAGCCTATTTCCTTTGCCGGAAGGATTAATAAAGAAGAGAGGATGGAAAAAAGAGTTACCATTCCCTATTTATTCGACCGGATAGAAGAGCAGACAGGCGGAGCTATTACGGCAGAGGACTTCTATCCCGTGCCTTTTGTCGTACCAATATCGCATTTTGTGAATGCGGAAGAGGGCGTTCCAAGCATTGAATTCACTGTTCATCCTCACTGCGGCACAGGCACATATATCTATGTCGAAAACGGTAAAATGATACCCATAACCCGCTTTATTGACGTTGAAGGGCTTCTTGAGCATGTAGATAAGCTGGCATCGACCGACGAAAAATGGATCGGCAAATCCCTCGGCAGAATAAAAATGATTGGCAGCCTTATCTCTGCACTGCCCAAGTATGTTGATACGGCAAAAGCGCCAAAATCGGTGGACGTGAAGCAGCTCTTCATTAATGTCCTGAAGGAAGGGACAGGGGATGCGACAAAAGAATTCCACCGCCATACGCTCTTTTTAGGCGCCATGCATTTCATGGACCTGTATAACATGGACCTTGAGAGGATAAAACGGTGCGGCGTTCATTATGCGACCCCTGACGGCAGGATTATACCGTTCTGCACATATAATACGGTACACAGGGTGGAAGTCGAAAAGAAGTTCTCAACGCCCCTGTTAAGGGTGAAAGCATAGAAAACCGAAGAGCAATGAGAAGAACAACCCGGGAACCGGTCTACCTTTCAAGATACCTTGATGTAATGAAGGATAAGCTTCCTTCGCAATTTTTAATCTCTCAATCAATTAATGTTGATTTTAGCAATGACTCTTCGCCGGATGAACTCTGGAGCCTGCATGATAAAGCGATGAACTCTTTCCGCGAGAGTATGGAAAAAATAAGCTCTATAAAAGAACTGCCACCCCGTGCGGAATCATCGCTCCTTGACCTGAAATCCGCCATCGCTGACAGGATACTGGAATCATGCCAGTTCTGCGAGCGGTTGTGCGGGGCCAACCGCAGGAAGAAAGAAACGGGCTTCTGCCGGTGCGAGGCGGTTTCGCATTATTCCGCCGAGTTCATGCATTACGGTGAGGAGCCCGAACTTGTGCCCTCGCATACGATATTCTTCACAGGATGCAACTTCTCATGCGTTTACTGCCAGAACTGGGAAATCTCAACGTCTCCCCGGAGCGGTAAATCAATATTGCCGCAGGAGGTCGCAAGGATTATTGCGCTGCGCCGCGCGTACGGCTCAAGGAACGTCAATTTTGTTACGCCGACGCCTCATACCCATATTATCCTGAAGATTTTGAGCGCGCTGAAAGTCAATGTGCCTGTTGTGTGGAACTCCAATATGTACTACTCAGAAGAGATAGCAGAGTTGCTTGAGGGCGTAGTTGATGTATATCTTGGCGATTTCAGATACGGGAATAACGATTGTGCTAAGAAATATTCAAATGTTCCCGATTACTGGCAGGTCGTGACCAGGAATTTCAGGGGCGCTTATGAGAGCGGGGAAATACTCATGAGGCAGCTTGTGCTTCCGGGGCATCTTGAGTGCTGTACAAAGCCTATAGTTCAATGGACAAAGGGGAATATCCCCGGAATCAGGTTTAACCTGATGTTCCAGTACAATCCCAATTACAGGGCGTATGAATATCCTGAAATAAACCGGGCTCTTACACATGCGCAGATACAGAGGGCACTTGAAATCGTGAAAGAGGCGGGGCTTGAGGACGTGCTCGTTTAAAGCCTGAGTTGCACTTCGGAAGGGCGCATGCGCGGATTAGAGCTTGTGTTTTGCCAGATTGAACAAAACCATGCTCAGAATAATGCATATTGAGAGAGCGTAAACCCATGTATCCGAACTCAGTAGTTTGAAGCCATTGTCCGAGATATAGTACATTCCACCAATCGCTGCTGTGATTATGAAGGTTAAAATTGCCGATGCTATTGCGCCGCCTAAAAGAGAATATGGATATACGGCATCTCTTACTTTTTCAAAGAACACCGAGGATATAACGAACCCTATAGAGAATATAAAAAGGATATAATATGGCTGAATCGGGAATTTGATAGAACCGTCTTCAAAAATATAAGTAATCCCATACGCAACCGAGACCATTATGAAAGCCATAACTGCAACTACAGTCAGTACCCTGACAAAGTCATTGGATTCAAGTTTAATACCCATGTCTCTGTGATCAAAATATAGTTAAAAGTATTTAAGTTTTTGGAATATATAATTTCATGTGACTATACATTGGCTGGTGATGATAGAAGAAGACATTTTCAAATTAGCGGTCCCAAAGCCAGGGTCCGGACTCGAACCGGAATGAAATCGCTCTGCAGGCGATTGCGTAGCCGTTCCGCCACCCTGGCATCATGACCAAAAAAGGAAGTAAATAAGAGATTATCTTTCTGTGTCAAAAGCCCGCTGGATTCCAGCACCTTGAAAACAAGCTTCGCAGAAGGAGGTAAATGCTCTATCTTTGCCGGCTTAGAATGTTGCCCGTGGTTTGCAAAGACGATTCCTCATTGGTTCATCACCGCTCTAAATTACGGTGATTCTCGTTATAAAGCTTTCTTTTGTCTTGGGCAGGTGTCGATAACCTCCATAAGTATCTGCCGACGCTAATCGAAATCTTTATCTATCGTCAGTACGCAATATTGGAGTGAATAATATAACAAAGGGGAGTGTGAATGGTATGGCTCGAAGAAGAACTACTTCAGAACCTGAACAAACCAGGGAAGAAACGGAATCGCAAGAAAAGATTAAGGGAGAACAAACTGCCAGGCGTGAAACTGTCTCAACAACCCCGTCTTCGTGGTGGGAAGAGAGAAAAACTATAGAACGACCAAATCCGGAAGACCAGGAAAAGAGTTTCAGGGAAGAGGAGAAACAAATGGGAGTAGAAAGCGAAGAAAGAAAAGAAGTTTCCAGGACAGGGGCTCGCAGAGATGTTCCTACACCTGCATCTTCGTGGTGGGAAGCGAGAAGAACGATTGAACGACCAAGTCCGGAAGACCAGGAGAGGCGTTATAGGGAAGAGCAGGAAAGGTATGAACAGGAAAGACAGAGGGAAAGTCCCTATAATAAACCGATACAGGAGTTGTTGAAAGAAGGAAAGAATGTTGAAGAGATAATCTCCATGAGAGAGCAAGAGAGACCGACAAAAGAGATGAGAGAAGAAGGTAAAGAAAAGAAAGATATCTCCCAGGCAGTATCCGGCAGCTATGCTGCAGTTTCAAGAATGTTAGAGGACTCCTTTACGAACCTGCAAAAACCGTGGATCGATTCCACAGTAGAACTGTTCAATAAGGCGGCTGAGCTCTCAAGGAATGCCACACCTGAGAATTATAAGGCATTCTATGATGAATGGATGAAGACCTACCAGAACACATTTGGTAAACTTTATCCGGGCATGACACGGCAGCTTGATAAAGAGACACTTGAAAAGCTGAAAGAAAGCGCAGAGGAATCAAAAAATCTTTTCCGATCATGGATCTCCATGTTAGATGAGAATTCCCGGAAGACGCAGGAATTGCTCCAGAGCACACCTGATCCCGGGAAATATAGAGAACTCTACAATATGTGGACAAGAACTTACGGAAAAATATACCAGGACTTTATTGAAATGCCAACTAAGGGAAGTACAGCAGTGATCTTTGAGACCTATGGAGGCATGCCGAATATCTATTTCAGGAACTTTGCACAGATAGCAAAACTCTGGAATGATTCCTACCAGATTCTATTCCGTCCGTGGGTCGATTCCATGCTGTCGTTTTCAGATAAAATGGCAGAGCTATCAAAGGGAGAAGCCAGACCGGAAGCTTATAAGGAATTTTATAACCTGTGGATAGATACGTACAGGAATACCTATGGCAGGCTGTTCGATATCCAATCTGTCAGGTCAGCCTCAAAAGAGATAGCAGATAGTTTTGTGAAGGTTATGGAGGTTAATCTGAATATCTACAACTCCTGGGTATCAGCCCTGGAGAAGATATCGCAGAAAACCGCGGATATGTCAAAGCATGCCGCACGACCTGAGGCGTATAAAGAACCTTATAATGCCTGGGTAAATATGTACGAAAGGGCGTTTGACGATTTCTTTACGTACGTACCTTTAATGAGCCCGGTAAAACCTATGATGGAACCTGTAAAGAACGCAGCCAGGGCATATACGGATATGTTTACCAGCATGTCAGGTATGTGGATGAGACCTGCTTTCGGTTCTACAAGCACGGCTTAAGCGCGCAAAGGCATTGAACTCACTCATGGGTTCAATGCATATTTTTCTAAAACGTATTCATTCCCCGCTTTTTTTAGACTACCAAAATCACTGATTCCATTCTAACCAAACCATCATCTATTTATATCAAGTAAACTTTAGTGAAATCAAGCTTGCTTGATTTAGGAGGATTGAACATACATATCTCTGATGGGGTTCTGGAGCCGCAGTGGATTCTATTCTGGTATGCGATATCCGCAGTTTTCATCGCGCTCGGTCTGCGTATGATAAACAAATGCATCGCATCAGACCCATCATACCTTCCAAGGATCTCACTCATAGGCGCCGTTGTCTTTGTGATTTCGGTATGGCACATTCCCGTGCCTGTGACCGGCTCCTCTTCGCATCCTGTAGGGACGCCTCTTGCAGCAATTCTCATAGGTCCTTTTGCAACTGCCGTAGTAAGTTCGATCGCACTTTTTTTCCAGGCATTCGTGGCACACGGCGGCTTAACGACCATCGGGGTGAACACGTTCTCGATGGGAATCATGGGAGCTTTTGGTGGTTACTTTGTTTACAGGCTGCTGAAGAATTTTACCCCTCCCTGGTTCTCAACAGGGATGGCAGGGTTTGCCGGGAGTATACTGACATATCTGATGACAGCCCTGCAACTTGCACTATCTCTTAATCCGGGCAATGTAATGTATTACTGGAAACTGTATTCCCTTGGTTTTATTCCCACCCAGCTTCCCCTTGCTTTCGCAGAGTTCGCCTTTACAGCCTATGCGATAAAATACATATCCAGGACAAAACAGGAATTGACCGGTGCGCCAGGATATGGGATGGATAGTTTCACAAAGACCGCCCTGTCGTTAATGATAGTGTTCGCCTCGGTCATCGCACTGGGAGCATATGCCGGTTATTTAAAAGGTGGGGATATGTCAGGTATCGATGGTACCGTTGAGTCACGCGCCGCTCCCGGTGCGAACCCGGATGGTATCGGTACAAGGTTGATGGCGCGCTTCGGTGAGCCGCTGGGATTTGCTTTTGTCGGAATAACAGGCGGGCTTGTCACCGGGTATTACTGGAACGCATGGAGGAAGCCCTGATGATAGAATGGCTTACCCGCGACCCCCTGAACGGGCTTGTGATAACTATCACTTTTTTTATCTCGTTAATACTGGGCAGATATCTTGGAGAAAAAAGAATGGATGCCGGATACAGGGTGCGCGTAATTGATACAAGAATCAAGCTCCTTGTATCGTTCTTACTTATCATTTCCGTAACACTGATGTACCACTGGTATTTTCCGGTCGTTATAACAATACTGTGCGCCGCCGTTGCTTTAAAACTCCGGATATTGCGTGATTACAGTAAAAAGCTCACCTTCCCGCTTATTCTGGCTATATTTATCTTTGCGCTGCAGGGTTTTACCTATGGGATGAGCAAGATTGATCTTGGAATTATTTCGGTTTATACTGAGGGGGTCAAGTACGGTTTTCTAATTTTTACAAGGGTTTTTGCTTCCGCCTCTATCCTTATACTGCTGGTGGTAACAACACCGGAGAACGAATTACTTGAAAACATGCGCTGGTTCAGGGTTCCGGCAACCATGATTGAGATTTCGTCTTTCATGGCACGGTATATAAAGATGTACTCTCATGAAGGGAAACGGCTCAAACTGGCACAGGAATCAAGATGTGGCTTCTCAAGAGACCTGGGCTTTACGGGCAGGATGTACAATACAGCCTCTCTATGCGGGGCGCTCATTATCCGGGCGTTCGCAAGAAGTGAAGGGGTCTATAAAGCCATGCTCTCGCGCGCCTGGCATCCGCAGTTACGGTATTCGCATGTTTTGCCATTGAACAGGAACGACGCAGTATTGGGAATAATATTATTTTCGGGAATTGTCGGACTTGTAATTTTTGACAGGATTTTGTGAGGCTGCGATGAATGCCATAGAAACGATCGGTCTTGAGCATAAATATGCAGACGGTACAGTTGCGCTGTCGGGCGTGGATTTTGAGGTGGACAAGGGCGAAAGGGTTGCCGTGCTCGGACCTAACGGCAGCGGCAAGACGACCTTATTCTATCATTTTAACGGGCTTATCAGACCGACAGCCGGGGATATCAGGGTTTTCGGGGAGAACATCGGGAAAGAGAACATCGATACGGTCAGGAGACGGGTAGGCATTGTGTTCCAGGACGCTGACAGTCAGTTATTTGCACCGACTGTGTTCGAAGATATTGCTTTTGGTCCAAAAAACCTTGGATTCGATCCACAGGATATCAAGGATAGGGTTTCGGAAATACTGCACAGGTTCGATATTGAAGAACTTGCAAAGAAAAACCCTGCAAACTTAAGTGAAGGTCAGAAAAGGAGGGTAGCTATTGCGGGAGTTGTTATTATGGAACCTGATGTCCTTGTGCTCGATGAACCCACCTCAGGTCTTGATGCCAGCGGGGTCACAGATACGATGGAGATACTTGATGAACTGAACGGTGAAGGGAAAACAATTATTATCTCAACCCATGATACTGAACTTGCTGCATCCTGGGCTGACAGGGTGTATATACTCAATAAGGGAAAAATTTTCAGAAAAGGAGTGCCCAGGCTTATTTTTGCGGATGAAAAGCTGATCTCCGAAGCCGGTTTAAAACATCCTGCCATAGTCCAGACATTTCGTGAATTTCATGCGCGCGGCATTTCAAAAGGTGAAGTCCCGCTTTCGGTTCTTGAGCTTATGGACTCCATTGATGCAAAACTGATCAGTATAAGATGTGCTGTAGCAGGCTTTGATATCTCTGCAGGCGATGAGGTTTACCTCTGTATGAAAGACGGCATGCTGGTTGCAGGCAGCGTACCGACAGGCGTCAGGGGTAAGGCGGTACTTGGCGGCAAAAAAGGTGAGGATATTGCAGTTAAGGATGTTACCGGCGATTTACATCAGCTTGCAGGCAGCATCACGATTGTCCGGGTACCTGGCATCGTTGAAGGCGGCTCAAGGGCGGTGAATATCGGAAAAATACGGGAAATCCTGGAAAAGGAGAATGCCGGTAAAATCGGTGCAATGGGCACATCTGCAAAGGTACTGGTGAACAAAATGGGAATTAAATGTGATTTTGAGTTCGACGTTGCCCAATCAGGCATGCTGGCTGCGCTTCGGGGTTTTAATGTGGTTATTTTCGCTTCCGGGGGAATGGCTGGGAGGGTGATTGAGAGAGTAAGAGAAAAGAAAATCATCCGGACCGTTCTGAAGAGCTTTGAATGATCTATATAAATGGATAAACATACGTGTTGTTCAGCAGCATGTGGTGAACTTAAAAAAAAGTAGCAAGAGCCTATCTAAGATAGGCTCTAAGTCCGAAAGAATATTCGGACATGCTTTTAATGTTAGCCAGATCACTTAATTCTTACAACGTCCTCACCAGTGAAAGGCGTGCTTGTTGGGCTATTCCTTGCCACAAGAGAAAATATATATTTTCCCGGTATATCAGGGTTCTTGAGCGTACCTTTAGCCATTTTTAGTTTAACTACGCTATTCTTTGTTATAGGACCTGCGATTCCTCCGAGAGAAACGTTAAGAAAACCAGGGGTAGTGGATGTCGGTTCTGTTAGTTTGAGAGTTGAAGCACCAATGACAATATTATTTATAGGCTGATCTTGGACTATATTAAAAGTCTTACCGCCATCGACCGAAAATTTTACATCAACAGTTTTTGTAGTTGGGTTGTCTGAGATTATTGTAACTATAATTTCTTTGTCTGCTTTATGGTCTGACATACTGTAGGTAACGATTTCATTGCCGGCAGGAGGAAAGATAAATTCATAGCCTGCAGGGATTGTAGCGTCCAGGAAAAAAAACCCGCCTGGGGGGACGTGTGTTGTAATAAAGAAAGCTCTGTATGTGTCAGAAGTAGAACCAGCAATGGCAGCGGATGGCGTTACGATTATATTTAGTTCCTCTTTATCAGCAAAAGCTGGCAGCGTCATCATCAATAAAATCGAAAATATAGCCAGTGATGCCGTAATTGATCTTAAAAACCTACGATTGTTATTCATATTATCTCCGCCACCTTGAAAACTACTATTGCAAAAAAAGCAATCAACAGCGGCACGATGCTGGTGTCAAGAGAGCAGGCAAGCTTTTTGCTCCATAACACCGAAGCTGAAAGAATTTCCTTTAAGGAAAGCAATACGATAAGCGTTACCACGCCAAGAGTACCTAGCTGTGGAGCACTTATAGTTGATGTTGCAGAGATAATCCCTGCCGATGAACTAACCACACTTGATAACATTGTTTTACCACCTCAAATACTTCATTACATCTAACTATATAATTGTTTCGGTTTTAATCTGATCATGTGTAGTCCCGAAACCTTTGGCTTTAT
>NZ_FZMP01000056.1 GCF_900196725.1 Candidatus Methanoperedens nitratireducens
ATTGAAGGCATAATCAAGACCTGTACCATCAAAAAGGATATTGACCAATGGTATGTTTCCTTTTCATGTGAAATCGAAGAGCCTATCCCGGTTGAAGTCAAAACCAAAACAGGAATAGACGTTGGATTAATCGACCTGATAACCCTGAGTAACGGGGAACAGATCAAACCTCCGAAGTTCCTGCGGGAATCAGAGGATAAGCTGAAACAGGAACAGAAGCGGTTAAGCCGGAAAAAACTCAGGTCAAAGAACAGGAATAAGCAGCGGGTGATAGTATCAAAAGTACATCGAAAGATCGGGAATCAAAGAAAAGATTTTGCTCATAAGACCAGCAAGGTTCTTGTGGATTCCTATGACCGTATCGTGTTTGAAGATTTGCAGATAAAAAACATGGTGCAAAACCCTCGTCTTGCTAAATCCATCTCCGATGCTGGCTGGTATCAATTAATGCAATTCACAAAATCCAAGGCAGAATGTGCCGGGAAAATAGTTGAATTCGTTAATCCCGCAGGAACATCCCAGACCTGTATTTGCGGTTTCCGTGTCCCAAAAGACCTTTCAGTGAGGGTACATAGTTGTCCTTCCTGTGGTCTTGTCATGGGAAGAGATCAGGTGTCTGCAATATTAATCGAGAATAGATGTACGGTAGGAACTACCGGAATTAACGCCCGTCAAGGATATCTCAGCGGAGTATCAATGCAGCGGGACGCTCCGTGGCTTTAGCCGGAGCAGTTCACTTTCCATCCATAGTAATACTTTTATACATCATGGTTTAACAGGCAGACCAATACCAGGTCATATATTATTGGAGAAAAATTGATAATTATACGAAAATTCCAGCCTTCTGATTTCCAGTGGGTCATCGACATCGAAAGGAAGGTTTTTAATGAGCATGACCCTTATCTTTACATGCAGTTCTATGAGACATATCCCGATACTTTTATTGTAGCTGACATTAACGGTTTTGTTATAGGCTATGTGGCAGGATTTCTGGCACAAGTTGGAGTAGGACGCATATTTTCACTTGCAGTAGACCCTAAATATCAAAACAGGAGTGTTGGTAGCAACCTGTTAAAAGAAATAATTAACATTTTCCGAAAGGAGGGAGTCACTGAGATAATTCTTGAGGTCAGGATGGATAATATTAAAGCGAAAAGATTCTATGAGAGACTTGGATTTTCCCAGTTCGGGATAGCTGAAAAATACTATAATGACGGCCAGAACGCCCGTTTAATGAAGCTTAAATTATAGTTAATCATAGGAGGCTTTTCTTACCCACATTTTTCAAAAACCCTATCCATCGCCGTGCATCATCGACTTTTTGTTTGATATCATCACTTGGATCTTTTAACTTGATCTTACCTGCTTCACATTCCTTTAG
Source organism: Candidatus Methanoperedens nitratireducens (assembly GCF_900196725.1). Lineage (GTDB taxonomy): Archaea > Halobacteriota > Methanosarcinia > Methanosarcinales > Methanoperedenaceae > Methanoperedens > Methanoperedens nitroreducens_A. Next base: position 1,382 of record NZ_FZMP01000056.1, read on the forward strand.
ATCCATAATTGCGCGTATGAAACTTGCGATCTCATTATATAATTTTTTTGCCTCTTCTTTCGTGATATCTTCTCTTAAAAGGATCTCCTCATCATACTTCGCTTTAGTTTCAAGAAAAGTCACAAGTTCCAGTAAACGGTCTTTTTCCTGTTCCGAAAGCTCCTTATTATGTATGCAACGCCATATTAATTCATGGAGTTTAATGTTTTCCCCATTAATCTCTACTTCCTCTGGTACTTTTTCTCCCACCCATATAAGATATCTGTGTAACCCGTTGAGTAAATGCTCCCTTTCTTCCAGGGATATGCAATCATCCGGATTTAATTCTTTTTGGTTCACACTTCCCTGCTTCCCATTTTGATTAACTTGGTCAATTTTGATTAATTCGATTATAATTCTTCGAGATACCTTTCTGCGGATACCGCAGCGATCGCCCCATCACCTACCGCTGTTGTTATCTGGCGAAGTGGTGTGACCCTGCAATCTCCTGCAACAAATATGCCTTTAACAGAAGTTTCCATTTTAGCATTTGCGATTACGAATCCCCATTCATCCTTTTTTACATCTGCAAATTTTGTATTTGGGATCAAACCCACATATATGAAGACGCCATCTGTTTTTACCTCCGAGGTCACATTCGTTTTCAGGTTCTTTAAAACGACCTTCTCAACGACGTTTTTCCCCACAATTTCTTCAAGTACCGAATCCCAGATAAAACTTATTTTCGGATTTGAAAAAGCATGCTCCTGGTTAATCTTTTCAGCACGCAGCTCATTGCGCCTGTGGACTACAGTTACTTTTTTTGCCATCTTTGTAAGATAAATGGCTTCAGTGATCGCGGAATCTCCTCCGCCTATAACTACAACCTCTTTTTCTTTAAAGAAAACCGTCGCATGTAGCGCAATATGAAACACCCCTGCCTGTTAATTCAACCTCCCCTTTTGCACCCAGCCTTTTTGGCGTTGTGCCGGATGCTATTATGACCGACTTAGTTTCTATGTCGCCTTCTGTTGTTTTAATGATCTTGATATTTCCTTTATCCTCGATCGAATCAACTTCTGCCATTCCTTTCATTTCAAGCCCGAATTTGCGTGCCTGTTCTTCGAATTTCGCTGCAAGGTCAGCGCCTGATATCTCAAGGAAACCCGGGAAGTTCTCGACCTTGTCAGTGACTATTATCTGTCCTCCGATCCCCATTTTTTCAAGAAGGACAGCATTCAGCATAGCGCGCTTTACATAAATTCCCGCAGTGAGACCCGCAGGCCCGCCGCCGATAATGACGATATCATAAACCATAATTCTTCAGTCCTTGTATGGTGATTATGGTATATAAATTTATGAAAATGTAACTTATTTTTCAAATGGATTTTAAGACATCTACTTAGATTTCCATAATTCTCCTCTAAAAATTCCTGCATCAATTGAACGAGTGAGCGGCAGGTTGCCCGAGGGAATCCATATTCTGTTTCGAGTTCATAGAAAAGCTGCTGTTCTGCGGTCTTTATCCAGACGCTCCGTACCTTAGAGCATAAGCGCTGAAGCATTAAAACTGCATCAAAAAAATATCATGATTTAATTATAAAAAATCAAGTGCTTCTAGTAATCCCAACTTCCCCCATTCCTGCTGCCTCCTCGCCTCTCCCCTTCATGCGAATCCCGGTGCCGACGAGAGCAAGATGTTGGGGCTGCTTCTGATTACTTTCCTCCCACGTCTCAAATTTTACAAAATTTTTACCTGTACCCATACTCCCTCTTTGCTTTCATCAAATCCCCTATCTTGGTTGAAGTCAGGAGTTCAAAAACAATTAGCAATAAGAAAAAATACATAAGATTCATTGCGACACCCAAAGCTCCTTTATCCAGGGCTATCAATGCCGCGACCAAAGGTGCCGCAATGGTTCCGATGACACCTGAAGCATGCATAAGCGCCCTTTTCACGCCTTCTGCCTTAAGGTATGAAAAATAATTGATCCTGAGAGTAGGCTCGATGCGTGCAGGGCCATTTAGATAATAATGTGTGAATCCGATCCCGAAAAGCCTGCCTGTCAAATAATGTGAAAGCGGATGCAGTGTGGCCATAAGAATGAGGGCACATAGATATAGCACCCAGTCTGTATTTACCCGAAAAGCAAGAACTATAGCAGCAATTGTGGCAGTAATTTCCAATAAGTTCCCGGTAAATAATCCAGGGGTCAAAGACACTTTTCCCTCAAATCTTTTTCGACTTAAATTTTCAATTTGCATGAGAAGTTCATCATCATTAATCTTATCTTTCTTGATCTCATTCACGATAGATAGGAACTCTTTCCCATTGTAATTGTTTTCAAGCTTTTTCACGCGTTCTTTCAAATCATTGTGCATAGTCTTTGTTATCCTTCCATATTGAAGTGTTTCAGGTGCGTCTTAAATGTTCGCAACTCCCGGATACGATCTTTTCAAGATGTCCATCACTTGTTTCAAGAATGAGTGCTCCTTCATTGTCCACACCTATCGCTTCACCATATATTGAATGCGCCTGTGTGGTTATCTTTACCCATTCACCTATTGTAGCCGACATGTTTCTCCATTCTTCCAGTATGGATTTGAATCCCTCATCCTGGAATTTCAGATACAATTCATCAAACTCTTCAAGTAATTTCCTGACAAAGCCAGCACGATTTATTTTAGCTCTTTTTTCTTTTTTAAGTGATGTTGAACTATCCCTGATATCATCGGGGAATGATTCTGTATCTACATTTGCATCTATTCCTATCCCGACAATAAGATAATCAATGAGGTCAGCTTCAGCCCGGATCTCTGTGAGGATGCCGCATACTTTTTTCCCGTTAATAAGAATGTCATTCGGCCATTTTATTTTTGCAGGAAGACCCAGACTCCGTATTGTCCTGGCAACACAAACACCTGCAAGAAGCGTAATCCTGGGGGCATGTGAAGGTTGTATCTTTGGCTTAAGTATGATGGAAAGCCATATTCCTCCTTCAGGAGAGATCCATTTGCGCCCGAGACGGCCGCGTCCTGCTGTCTGGGCTTCAGCTATTACAATAGTGCCCTCATCTACTGATCCAGCTATCTCATGGGCTACAATATTTGTACTTTCTGTCTCTTTAAAATATTTTATCTCTTTTCCTATAACCTTTGTTTTAAGCCCGGCTTTTATTTCACCCGGGGTCAGCCTGTCAGGTGTTTCGATAAGTGAATACCCGAGATTTGTTGACGAATCGATCATATATCCCTCATCCCTTAAGACCTTGATATGTTTCCAGATGGCAGTCCTTGAAACGCAAAGTTCGCTTGCGAGCTGTTCTCCGGAAATCCGCATGCCTTTATTATTAATTAGTCTTTCAAGTATCTTATCTTTAATGTTCATTTAGCTCACCCAGCTTTGCATTCCGGATATATGTACCAACAGCCGCTGTTATTGCTGCCACCTTTTTATCCTCTGCTCCCAGGGCAGATGCAAGCGTGGCACCCTTCTCCTTTTCAGCTTCTATGATCTTCTCCACTTCTTTTATGATATTGTGATCTTCAATGAAATGAGTAGTCAACTCCCCGCGCCTGAAATATTCGTTATTCATAACGGCTTTATGGAAAGGTATGTTGGTGGTTACACCGACGATTATATATTCATATAATGCGCGCTTCATCCTGGCGATAGCTTCGTTCCTGTCCCTGCCCCATACAGTAAGTTTCGAGATCAGAGAATCGTAGTACGGTGTAATGGTAAATCCTGTGTGTACGCCGCTGTCCACACGTACGCCTGGACCGCCGGAAGAGCGGTATCTCCTGAGTTTACCGGGCGCAGGTGTAAAGTTATTAAGCGGGTCTTCCGCATTCAGCCGGCATTCAATAGCCCAGCCTCTTTGCTGGATATCCGACTGTTTATATGTCAGCGCCTCGCCCGAGGCAATCCTCAATTGCTCTTTTGCCAGGTCAACTCCTGTTACTATTTCCGTTATCGGATGCTCAACCTGGAGCCTTGTATTCATTTCAAGGAAATAATAATCTCCTTTTGAATAAAGGAACTCGATCGTTCCCGCATTAGTATAATTTATAGCAGCAGCTGCTTTCACTGCATCAGAACCCATCTTTTCCCTTAATTCAGGTGTCATTATGGGAGACGGCGATTCTTCAATAAGTTTCTGGTGCCTGCGCTGGATAGAACATTCACGGTCACCAACATGGATAATATTCCCGTAGGAATCTGCAAGTATCTGGAATTCGATATGGCGCGGTTCTTCCAGGTATTTTTCTATAAAAACTGTTGCATCCCCGAAGGAGGATTTTGCCACCCTGCGGGTGGATTCGATGGTTTCACGCAGTTCTTCGGTCTTCCTGACCACTTTCATGCCTATGCCGCCGCCGCCTGCCGAGGCTTTAACGATCACAGGATAACCGATAGATTCTGCCACATCAACAGCAGAATCCAGATCATCAATACCGTTCTTGCTGCCAGGTATGACCGGGATCCCCGCAGCTTTCATGGTCTTTTTTGCCGCGATTTTACTGCCAACACTTTCTATGGTTTTGCCTGAAGGGCCGATAAAAACTATCCCTTCTTTTTTGCACCTGTCTGCGAAAATCTCGTTTTCAGACAGAAAACCGTAACCAGGATGTATAGCTTCTGCGCCTGTTTTATGCGCCACTTCAAGAATGTTGTCCATGTTCAGGTAGCTCTGTGAGGCAGGCGCAGGGCCTATGGGACGTGCTTCATCTGCGTATTTTGCAAATAGCGCATTTTTATCTACATCGGAATAAACCGCCACTGTCTTTACATCAAGCTCCCTGCATGCACGCATGACGCGGATCGCGATTTCACCGCGGTTGGCTATCAGGACTTTTTTAAACATGAATTTTATTACTCCTTCATCTGATTACAATAAGAGCCTTTCATATTAATTCAGATGCTTATTGTTCTGGGGGCTTAAATAATTCATCATACGTTATTTTGACATTAATAATATGTTCGTTGTCATGTTCCCGGATAAGTCTCCACAAATAACTACCAGAATACAAGGAGTCGGCGCCGGAATAAATAATGAATAACAAAAATTAATATAGAAGACATTCATATTATCTTAAGAGGATATGAATCACATTTTGTATAGTCCAATTAACGAATCATAATATATAATAATATAATCAAACAGTATCACTAACAATATGAAATCCAAAGAAGTGTTAAACTTATTAAGAATTTCCAGACAAACACTCACAAGAATGCTTCAAATGGAACAATAAGGGTTGAAGTCCAACCAAATAAATAGTATCTTTACTTCATTGTTCTTCAATGAAACTCTATAGCAAACGTAAAAATAATAAACACATTGAGGTTTCCACAGATGAACTTGATTAGAACAGAACAGATTCAAATAGAAGGCACTGATGAACTTAGTTCATTGTGTCATTTATCAAAGAATTTGTGGAACGAGGCTAATTATTTAATAAGACAAGAATTTTTCATGAACGGTAATTGGATAAGGTCCAATACGCTTGCAGCAACATTAAAAACATCTGAAAATTATAAAAACTTAAATGCTCAAACAGCCCAACAAATACTTAAGGTTCTGGGAGTGTAATCTTTTTTGCTGAAACTATCCTTATGAATATCCCTTCATATTTATAAATATGTATCAACCCTTTCGCCGAAATAGACCCTCAGCTGGTTTACTATAATACCCCATTCACGCATAGGCATCGTCCATTTCTCAGATGCATCAAACACTATCAGATACAGTATTTTAAATAGTGAATCATCCGTTGGAAATGAACTTTTTGTTTTTGTGATTTTTCGTATCTGCCTATTGAAATTTTCTATCGCATTGGTCGTATATATTATTCGTCTTATTTCCGGAGGATATTTGAAAAATGTTGATAAATATTGCCAATTGTCTCTCCAGCTCTTGATTGCATATGAATATTTATCGCCCCATTTTGTCTCAAATCGGTCAAGAGCAGCTAATCCTGCTTCCTCATTGGCAGCAGTATAGATTTCTCTCATATCTGCACAGAATGCTTTTCTATCTTTATAACTCACAAATCTTGTGCTATTCCTTATCTGGTGAACTACGCATTTCTGAATCTCCGCTTTAGGAAAAGTCGCTTTAATAGCATCCTCAAATCCCTTTAAACCATCAACAGAACAAATGAGCAGATCCTTTACACCCCGATTTCTTAGATCAGCAAGAACACCCATCCAGAATTTGGATGATTCGGCTTCGCCGATCCATATTCCAAGAATATCCTTTTTTCCTTCAATCGTTACTGCAAATACAACATAAGCAGTTTTCTTAACTATCTGGTTGTCCTTATTTACGTTGAAAACGATACCATCCAGATAAATAATAGGATACAATCCATTCAAAGGTCTGATTTGCCATTCTTTCGCGATCGGTAGAATCTTATCCGTTATCCTGGTAACCATTTCAGGGGAAACTTCAAGGCCATATATTTTATTCATATGAGATCCTATATCTCTGTTGCTCAGTCCCTGAGAAAATAATGAAACAATCATTCCTTCAAGGTCGCTTGATATTGTTCTCTCATGTTTCTTTACGATTATCGGTTCATGTTCACCTTCGGCGTCCCTTGGAATATCAAGTTCTATCTTCCCGAATTGACTTTTTACCGTCTTTTTTGTATGACCGTTTCTTGAGTTATCGGTATTTTTATTAGTGTAGTCGTATTTAGAATAACCAAGAGTGTTATTCATCTCTTCTTCTAATGCTTCTTGAAGAACTCCTTTTATCTCGTTAATAAACGCATCCTGGATGCTTTTACCTGTTTTTAAATTGTTTTTCCTAAGCCATGCCCTTGCTTGTTCTTGTGTAAATAATTCTGCCAT
>NZ_FZMP01000052.1 GCF_900196725.1 Candidatus Methanoperedens nitratireducens
AGATATTTATTTACTTGGAAATCCCTGAACTACATTACTGAACTACTGGATAGAATCGTACACGCCAGGGGGCAGTGCCGTGGTATGGGTTGAGGTTGATTCGATACCGGCAAGCCCAAACAACGCATATATTTATCTCTACTATGATAATCCATCGGCGACAAGTGCAAGTAATGGAATAGCAACCTTTGTCTTTTTCGATGATTTCGAGGATGGGGATTACACAAACAATCCTATTTGGACAGTTGAAACAGGGACATTCTCTGTGCAAAGTGAAACCCTGGATAGCAAGACAAGTAAACGTCTATACTCCAGTTCTCAGGGTTCTCGTATTAAATCTACATCCACATTAGCACAAAATGGAGCATGGGAATGGGATTATTACAATCAGGGCAGGGATGGGTATGGGAATGCTTTACAACAGGGACTTAATTATTTTAGTTATATTGATAATAATAACTGGGCTGGCGCTGGTGCTTACTATTCGTATCGATTTTTAGTTGTTGTCGGAGGTTCTGCGGTCATTAATTATGATGCTGGAAGCGGCACGATAGCAACTGGAATTTTGCGTTATAAGGTTACCAGATCTGGAAATACCTGGACTTTTTATGTAAATGATATTCAGAAATATCAGGGGACTGCGTCAGGTTTAACGTCTTCTGCTCTCACAAAATACTCTGTCTCTGCTTCTGGAGGGAACTCTGCAAGCTATCCGAACAGAATTGATAATCTTAGATATCGCAACTATATATCTCCAGAGCCAACCTGGGGATAGTGAGGTATAATTGATGCTCAGGTCTTATAGTGAAGTTCGGAAGTAACCGTAATATCCATGAGAAATAAAACCGCAGATACACGCAGATGAACGCAGATTTGTCTTCATATCTGCATTCATCTGCGGCTAATTTTTTGTAAATTACAGAAAATACAGGATAAGGCGATTCTGTAATGGCTTTACCGGGAACTACTATAAGGATAGGTTGCAGCTAAGGATTAAAGCAATCACAGAGTTCAGGAATTATATCAAATATCCTAAAGGCGTCTTAAGTTGAAGCCATCGAGTTCCTGGCTGCATTGCATTAGAAAGTAATTTGAGTTATTATGATGCTTCATATATTTGAGACGTCTCATAATAAAGCGATCAGGGAGTGACCGGATGAAACTTGAGAACAAGACCATAATTGTAACCGGAAGCGGAAGAGGTATCGGGGAATATATTGCGAAAAGACTGGCCGGGGAAGGCGCAAATATCGTTGTGACCGCCAGGACCGGAGAAGATATTGAAAAAACCTGTAACGAGATAAACGACGAAGGTGGAAATGCGATTTTTATCACAGGGGATGTTACCAGGGAGGATGACGTAAAGAAGGTAGTCAATAATACCATCAAAAAATTCGGGAAAGTCGATGTGCTGGTAAATAACGCGGGAGCAGGTCTGAGAAAATATTTGGCACCAGTATGATTTTGGGGCAC
>NZ_FZMP01000067.1 GCF_900196725.1 Candidatus Methanoperedens nitratireducens
ACCCGCTTAATCCATTCCTTCCATTCCGCCCATGCCTCCCATTCCTGGTGGCATTCCTCCTGGTGGCATACCGCCAGGTGCTCCTGATTTGCTTGAGAGCACATCATCGATGCGCAGAATCATCGTGGCTGCCTCGGTGGCAGAATCTATTGCCTGTATCTTTACCCTGAGCGGTTCAACAACTCCTTCCTTGAGCATGTCCATAACTTTGCCTGAAAGCACGTTCAGTCCTGCGGTCTTCTTGCCCTTTTCATGCTGGCTTCTCATCTCAACAAGCATGTTTATCGGATCAAGACCTGCATTTTCCGCAAGCGAGCGCGGGATTACTTCAAGCGCCTCGGCGAACTTGCTCACTGCAAGTTGCTCTCTTCCTGTCAGCGTGGATGAATACTCTCTCAATCTTAAAGCAAGCTCGACCTCTGGCGAACCTCCGCCTGCAACGAGCTTCTCATCCTCGATTGCCACTCCAACAACACGCAGTGCATCATGCAGCGCGCGTTCCGCCTCATCCACTACATGCTCAGTCCCTCCGCGAAGGATAACTGAGACTGCCTGGGGTTGTGGCATTCTGTTACGTATGTCATCGCTTCATCGCCGATCTTCTTTTCCTCTACTAATCCTGCCTTGCCAATATCCGAATCATTGATCTCTTTCAGGCTTGTGAGTATCTTCGCGCCTGTTGCGCGCGCAAGTTTCTCCATATCGCTCTTCTTGACCCGCCTGGCTGCATATATTCCTGCCTTTGCAAGGTAGTGCTGGGCGATATCGTCGATGCCTTTCTGCACGAAAACGACATTTGCGCCGCTGTCCATGACTTTATTGACCATGTCGTGAAGCATCTGTTCTTCCTGGTCAAGGAAGGACTGGAGCTGGTCAGGTGATTTGATCGAGATTTCGGCGTCTACTTCAGTCTTTTTTATTTCAAGGGCTTCGTTGAGCAGTAAAATCTTCGCACCCTGTACTTTCTTTGGCATGTTTGTGTGAACTCTTTCCTTGTCAATTACCATGCCCTCTATCAGTTCTGATGCCTCGATGCTTCCGCCCACTTTCTTTTCGACCTTGATGTCCTCAACATCTACAGTATTTTTCCCATTCTCGTTATTGACTACTGCAAGTACCGAATTCACTGCAAGGTTTGCAAATGTGTCCTTCTGTGCTTCTGCACTTTTTCCGGTTATTGCAGTTGCAGCTATCTTTAATAACAAGTCCTTATCGTCAGCGCTTACTTCCATAGCAAGGGTCTTGAGTATCTCCTTTGCTTTTATGGATGCGAGCCTGTATCCGTTAGCAATTACAGTCGGATGCACGTTCTGCTCCAGCAGGTCTTCCGCGTTTTTCAGGAATTCTCCTGCAAGTACCGCTGCCGTTGTGGTGCCGTCTCCCACTTCATCGTCCTGGGTCTTTGAGACCTCGACTATCATCTTGGCTGCCGGGTGCTCTATGTCCATCTGTTTCAGGATGGTCGCGCCGTCATTTGTGATCACTATATCTCCCAGCGAATCCACGAGCATTTTGTCCATGCCCTTTGGTCCGAGGGTAGTCCTTACGTGC
>NZ_FZMP01000080.1 GCF_900196725.1 Candidatus Methanoperedens nitratireducens
ACTGTGCTTTGCAATGGTAACAATAGTTTTTACACTTAAAAATTTATCTGAGACCCCTATTCTTATAGAGATGTCGGGGTAAAAATGACAAATTTACTCTACGGTAATAAAAAATACTATTTCGCTAGATTGCGGAATTCATTCAGCCTTTATAGTATAAATGTGAGCAAACTTATGCGCAACCCTCCGTATCTCCGAAGTGCATCAAAAATACATGGATACAGTAAAAAAGTGAAAGCTCGTCTTCAGTCGGTCATCTCCGGGATTTCCACATAAAACAAGCACCCGCCTTCCGGATTATCTTCTACCCCGACCCTGCCTCCATGAAGCTCGGCAATACGATTCACGATCGCAAGCCCAGGTTCCGTATTCATTACGCCCTTTTCATCCACCCTCTGAAAACGCTTGAAGAGCAGTTCCCTATCCGCTTCTCTTATTCCATATCCCCAGTCTTTGACGTAAATCTTCCAATGTTTGCTTTCTTTTATTATGCCTGCCTCGATTTTACTGCTTTCCGGAGAATACTTTATAGCATTGCTGATAAGATTTGAAAAAGCGTCTTCTATCATCGGATTGACCATTGCAGAGCAATCGCTTTTTACCTGGTACTCAAGCTTTATGTTTTTCTTTTCAAGTTCGGGTTTGAAGCTGTCGGCGACTTTTCTGATTATCATATTTAAATCGAGCCGCCGGCGCTCCAGTTTTTCAATACTTTCCACCAGCATGGCGTACGTGCTTGCGGTTTTAATCATCCCTATAAGCATATCTGTATTGCTCCTTATCTTCAACAGTGCATTGCGCACTCCTTCGCCCTTTGCCTCCCCAAGCCCCAGTTCAGCCGTGGTTTTAATAACATCTGCGAGGTTAAGTATGTCCTGGCGCGTCATATTCGTGAAAAGATTTTTGAGATTATCCGCCTTTTTAAACCTCGATACATGGTTTTTCAATATCTGCTTTCGCCAGATAGCATAGCGGATGGTGTGCACTAACTGGTTGCTATCCACCTGCCCCTTAATAAGATAATCCTGTGCGCCCATACTGATGGCGTTGATAGCAAAATCATCATCTTTAAAACTGGTCAGTATAACTATCGGGACTTCTGGCGCCTGTGCCTGCGCCGTAGTAAACGTATATAAACGCCCGAAGCTGTCAGGCAGCATGAGATCCAGCAGGACGATGTCGACCCTTCCCCCGGCAAGACGTTTCAGCCCTTCCGTAAGATTGTCTTTCCATTCCAGGTTGAATGAAACATCCTTTTCATATGCCAGCATCTCCCGTATCAACCTTGCATCTGCGGGGTTGTCCTCTATCAGCAAAACTCTTATGTCCTCCATTTTCGACCACCTGAGGGCTCACGTAGCGTCTCTACAACGCTCCCGGCATATGCACGCACGCCTTGAGCGGATTGCTCCCTCTGCCTGCATCCGGTACCTATAATATCAAAGCTCCCCACTTATCCATATATTCTTATCATGGTTTTATATTAAATTTTGTGTGGTTGGACTGGCTACAGGACGCTCGTCAAAAAGCCTGTTCAGAACTGCCAGTAATGCTGCACTCAGAACGTATCTCTTAAGTATTATACTGCAAGACACTGATTATGTTCAAATCCAGATACCCCAGGCTTTTGCTCAATGAGATCAAGTGGAAGTCCGACCTCCACAGGTGCAGGGTGTATTATATCCACAGGGGAGCGCCGGGGAACATAAAGGCGGTGGAAGGGAGCGCTATCAGGACTATAGACAGGGCTTTTTTGATCCTGGAAGGAGAGCCGCATGAGGTGTATATTCCTTATCACAGGATAGTGAGAATAGATTATGATGATAAGATAATATTTGAGAGACCTCAAAGAAACAAGATAAACCCTTAAGTTAAAGGTCCCACATAGAATATAGGAGGTATTTTAATGGATGATGCGGATGTCGTTCTGGAAGTAGACGGGAAAAGAATCCCGTTGAATGATTTTGTCAGGAAAATGCTGTACGGGGTGCTCTCAGGTTCTGTCGGCGCTCTTCACGGGATAGGAGAGGATTGGAAGACGATCAATATCAGGATCAAGAGATAAAAGGGATTTTAAATCAGTTCAGACGGCAGGTTTACTTCTATCGCCTTATTTAAAAAAGTTCTCCCTTCGCTGGTTATCCTGTATGCATTTTCAGTTTTTTCCACCCACTTTTTATTTACTAATATGTTCAGGTACTTCTCTGTGACAATGAAATTCAGGTTGGTCTTGTAGATAATACTGGTTTTTTTCGTTTCTTCTCCGCATACCTTCAGTATGTCTATGATTATCTCCAGACGGCTTCGTTTCATATTTTTCTCTCCTTATCCTGGCATCCTGCCAGCCTGTGACTTGAACTAACGGATTGCTCTTGGAGCACAGCATTACGTCACAATATATATTTCAAACGGATTAAAAAATTACAAAACGATTAAAAAATTAAAAAAGGCTTGGAAAGTCCAGGGGCAGTATAATTCATGAGAATGAACGGCGATTCTTGTTGACCCTGGTACGATTTGTCTTTTGCCCTGCCAGCTTTTCGATATCAAAGAGTGATATATGATATTCTATGGAAATATCAATTTTAGCTTTGGTAAGAGCTTCACTTTCGTTGATACCAGTATGCATAAGTGTTATCTTTCTCTTGGAGATAGCACCCAGTACATCAAAGATATCCATACCTTATCAGTCTCCTTGTAAATATATAATAACCTACATGTACTTAAAGCTATTTGGCATTGTCATGTTCTTTATATCTCTGGTATATCAGCCCGAATTGCTTTAAGCAATCTGTTTTTTATTGAAATGTACTAAATAGTGCAAACCCCCCCTTGCCCGGAACTTTATAGAAGTATCGAAAAAAGGAAGAATTAAAGCTTTTCCAGCTTTTCAATTCCAACCTTCTTCACAAATGGCTTATTGATCTTATCCGGCATCCATGCAGGCTTATTCTTTGGGGCATTAATCATTTCCTTCCAGCCCTTGAAGATATGGATCTTCTTTGTTCCTCTTTCCCTCAATCTTATCTCGACCGGTTTATCTTTGCTTCCCCCGAACCGGTTTGCTGCCTTAAGAGCAGCCTGGCGCGGCTGGCGCCCTGTGAACACACCATCCTCACTACCGTTTTTGTTCCTTAAAATAAAATTCTTGATTTCTGCCATATTATCAATTCTCCTTGCAGCATCAAATGCTGCAAACGCTATAATACACATTATCTATTTATAAATCTTATTTACATGAAAAAATATGCTAATTGGCGCGAATGCTATCCGCAGCCGCAAAAAATCCCGACTACCCCAATATTTGGAGAATCATATATTTCAACCGAAAACTACTTATGTAAAGGACTTAAATAAATCTCAGGGTTAATTGTGATTTAAGGAGGTAAATCATGAAAATCGTAAAAATAAAGAAGATTTCAAGAGGAACCTGCAAGTGCCACTCTTCATGCACATAAAAAATAAAAGATTTTTGATTTTTATTTAACTACCTCATATCCCGCCGTAGTCCATTCTATGATTCCCCCCTTCATATTGTAAATCCGGGTAAACCCGTTATTTACCAGTATCTCACTTGCCGCAGCGCTGCGGCCTCCCGTTCTGCAGTAGACAAGTATTTTCCTGTCCCGCGGGACCTCATTTAGCCTTTTACTTAAATCCTGCACTGGTATCAGCGTAGAATTTCTGATATGCCCGGCATTATATTCCTCCTGTGTACGCACATCCAGGATGAAAACTTCACCTTTATCAATCATTTCCTTAGCCTGCTGAACGCTGATGTCAATATATTGTGCTTTTTCAGGCGGTTTTGTGGCACACCCGGATAGCGCGGAGACTAATGTAAGGGTCATAAATACTACGATGAAAAACTTCTTCATGATATTCATACCTTTACCCTTTCCCCGCACTCATTCCTCCTGTAAACCCCGAACTCGCTCTTCTTCAGGACCCCGCCTGGGAACACAGGCCCGTCCCTGCAAACGCGCAGCCCGTCTATGCAGCAGGCGCCGCATATCCCTATGCCGCATTTGATGTAGCGGTGGAGGCTGAACTGCGCCTTTGACGGGGCGACCTTATCGAGTACCTTTTTCATCATAATTTCAGGTCCGCAGCAGTATATCTGGCTGTATCTATCCGGCTCATCGATCAGTTGTGTTACGAATCCGTGTATCCCTTCTGAGCCGTCATCCGTGGCAACCTTCACGTCACCTGCAGCCTCGAAGCGCTCCCTGAACGGCAATTCGTCTTTTGTTTTTGCGCCAAGCAGCGTTGTGACCTTAATACCTGAAGCGCCTGCCTTCTCTGCCAGCGGCGCAAGGGGAGCGGCGCCGACACCGCCTGAGACAAGCAGGATATGTCCTTTCTTTATATCAAAGCCGTTGCCGAACGGTCCTCTAATGCCCACCGAATCGCATACCTCAAGCTCGAACAAAGCCGATGTTGCATGCCCTACTTTCTGCACTGTTATCGCATTCTCATATGAGAGCGCCATCGGGATCTCATCCACGCCGCGTATCCACACCATCACGAACTGCCCCGGAACCAGTTCAAAGGAGGTATCAAAAAAGAACGTCCTTATGGTGGGAGTTTCGTCAACGATTTTTGTAATAACCGCATTAACAGGTCTCATATTTCGTGCGCCATCCCGTATATGTCATCCAGCGTCCATTCTTTCTCTTCCAAAAAAGCTTCCATACATGAAGAAATATCATCGAAAATATTGATGTTATTCCCAACAGCAGAGCCTATCTGTACTGCCTTTGCGCCTGCCATTATAAATTCCACAGCATCTTTCCAGTCCGTAGCACCCCCAACACCGATCACGGGTATATCAAGGACTTCATAAAGGTCATAAACACATTTTATCGCCACAGGCTTAATCGCCCTGCCGGAAAGTCCCCCGAATTTATTGCCAAGTATAGGATAGCCGCTCTCGATATCGATAGCCATACCCCGTACAGTATTTATCGCCACAACTGCATCGGCGCCGCCGTGCTGTGCAGCAAGCCCGATGCCCTTTATGTCCGTAACATTGGGCGTGAGCTTCACCCATACGGGCACATTTACAGCAGTTTTGACAGCGTGCGTGATATCCTCCACAAGAGCATGGTCCGTGCCGATCTCAGCGCCGTATCCATGGGCGTGCGGGCAACTCACATTAAGCTCAAAAGCATCGGCGTTCAGGGACTTCGCTATTTCCGAGAAATCAAGAGAACACCCGCCGAAGATGCTTGCGATCACAGGCACCTCTCCCTCCCTTGCTCTGTCGATCTCATCCTGGAAATTTTTATACGACGGATTGGGAAGACCCATGGCATTCAGGTAACCGCAATCAACCTCTACCATGCTCGGGTTACTGTGACCGCTTCTGGGCTCCGTCCCGATCGATTTTGTCACAACAGCGCCTGCCCCTGCCAGAGCCATCCTTTTTAATGAATCGCCTGTAGTGCCCATGATACCTGCAGCGAGCATGAGGGGGTTTTTGAGATTTAATCCTGTCAGTGTGAGCGAGAGCATCCTGAATAATCATGCTTGGTAAATACTTAGTTCTTTTTATTAAATTTAGGGAGTATGCATATCAACCCGCTATTCTTTTTCCTTAACGTACGTCACCCCTTCCGGCTCTTCGTACTTTGTCTTGATGACTATAGTACCGGATATACGATTAAAGAGCCGCAGCTTGCTGCCAGACATGGCCAGCCAGCCGATGAGGCAGTCAAGCGGAAGGAGAAAAGCCTTTCCGAAACTTTCAAGCGCAGCAGCCGGAAGGTCTATTTTTCCCCCTTTTCTTCCGGTCACTTTCAGGTTCAGCGCCATCTTCCCTATAGATTGACCATTGTAACCTTCAAAGAACGTCCAGTAGGCGAACATTAATACGCTGCGAATACCAAAATCCTCAAGACTGATAAGATCAACCTTCGGGAGGGACAATAAATTTGCAATGCCGGAATGTAAAGCACCGACCAGCAGAATGTCGATTAACCACGCCCAGAACCGTGTCTCCCATTTTGCAAGGTATATAGTCTCCATTTTCTCACACCTTTCTATTTAAGCTGATTGCATATTGATAGTTATAAAGATTTGCAGTTGGGGTTTAAATTCGTTCTGCATGTTGCTGTGGGAGTACACAATTAAAATAGAAAAGAGATTTCAGATATCCCCATGCGGTTTACGAAAATACCCGTACACCCTCTCCGCATCCTTCCTCGTAATCCCCGACACCTTCTCTATCTCCGAAACCTCCGCCTTTCTTAACTTCTCAACCGACCCGAAATACCGGAGCAGCGCCTGTTTCTTCTTTAACCCGATCCCTGCTATTTCATCCAGCGCCGATTCTACTATCTTCTTACCCCGCAGCTTCCTGTGATATTCGATGGCGAATCTGTGCGCCTCATCCCTTATCCTCTGCAGCAGCTGAAGCGCGGGCGAGCCCTTCGGCAAAATGATGGGCGCTTCTCTCTCCGGGAGAAAGATATGCTCAAACTCCTTTGCAAGCGCAGCTATGTTCGGCTTGCGCCCTTTGAGAGCAGCCAGCGCCGCGTTCAGCTGTCCCTTTCCCCCGTCAATCAATATCAGGTCAGGCATCCCTTTTCCCTCTTCTTTCATGCGCGAGTACGCGCGCCCGACAACTTCTCCCATCATGGCAAAATCATCAGCGCCCTGTATCGTTTGTATCCTGAATCTCCGGTAGTTCTTTTTATCAGGCTTTCCGTCCTTGAACGCAACAAGAGAGCCGACGGCATCAGTGCCGCCGATGTTTGAGATATCGAATGCTTCGATCGTTGCAGGCATAACAGGCAGAGCCAGGGCTTTTTGCAGCTCCGCAATCGCTTCATTCCTGCCATTGCCTTCAGCAAGCATTTTCTGGTTCAGGAGCATCCTGGCATTTTCCTGCGCCAGGTTCATCAGTCCTCTCTCGACCTTGTTTTTTGATGTTTTCAGCTTTGTTCCCCTGTTAGAGAGCCACTGCAATATGGACTTATCCGTTATCTCAACCGGGATTACTATCTCTTCAGGCGGATTAACTTCCTGGTAGTACTGCTTAATAAAACTCGAAATGACCTCTGTCTCATCCGAACCTGCCGTATTCATTGAAAATGTGTCCCGTCCTTTCAGCTTTCCCTCGCTTATGTGGAATATCTGAATGCTTCCGATGCTGTTTGAGAGAGCATACGCGATCACATCCTGTTCTTTCCATCCCGACGTGTTCACGCGCTGTTTTTCTGACAGCTCCTGCAATGCATTTATCAAATCGCGGACGCGCGCCGCAGTCTCATATTCCTGCATTTCCGAGAGCTTTTTCATCTCTTCTTTCAGGGACTGGATCAACTGGCTTCTCTTTCCTTTAAGGAAATCCGTAACATTCCTGATTATATCCAGATACTCCTCTTTAGTCATATCACCGATGCAGGGGGCAGCGCATTGTTTTATATGGTAATTAAGGCACGGGGGGCATGGCAGTTTCTTTTTGCACCGCCTTATGCCGAAACCCGAAGCCATCCTTATCAGCTCCCGGACCGCCCTTGAACTCGGATAAGGTCCGAAATATTGCGCTCCATCCTGCTCCCTCCTCCGGGAAATGCATATGCGGGGATATTCATCGTTCGTTATCTTGATGAACGGATATGCCTTATCATCCCGCAAGCGCACATTGTAGCGCGGCACATGCTCTTTTATCAGGTTCGATTCCAGCACCAGCGCCTCGACCTCGTTCCCTGTCACGATATACTCAACATCCTCAATATTCCTGACAAGCATCCTGTTCTTCGGCGACTCCTGCCCCCTGAAATACTGGCTCACCCTTTCCCGCAGCGAGGATGCCTTTCCAATATATATGACCCTGTTCTCCCTATCTTTCATCAGGTAAACGCCAGGCAAGTCCGGGAGTTTTTTTACATTTTTGAAAATCCTTTCATTCTTTTTATCATTATTATCCTTCATTGGATTTTCAAACTCGATATTTTCAATCATTTATTTATGGATTCTACCTGCCTTTAGTTGTGCAGCCCCATAATTTTTTGCATTGGAATCTTTTCGCAACAGTTCCGGAAAAAGAGTTTTTGTATAGTCCCGAATGTTTTGGCCTTAT
>NZ_FZMP01000051.1 GCF_900196725.1 Candidatus Methanoperedens nitratireducens
AAAAAGGGGGGTTAGAATGAGAATAAGAGAGATAAACAGTGTTGATGATTTCAAATCTATCAGGGGAATATGGAATGATTTACTGGCAAAGGGTCATGATAAAAACATATTTTTAACATGGGAATGGCTCTTCGAATGGTGGAAGCACTTTAGCGATAACAAAAAGTTAAAAATATTGATGGTAGAAGATCGGGATGACACAATTGGAATTATGCCATTGCTATGTTCAACTTATCGCACCTTTCTTTTCAGCTATGCTGTTGTCGAAAATATCGGGCTGAATTTATCTGATTACGGAGGTATTATTTATTCCGACCTGGATGACGGTCAAATCAACAAGATGTTCGAACTGATAAAATATTATCTTGACTATAATAAACTTATATTTCGTTTCGATCAGGTACCCAATGATTCAAAATTCCTTAACATACTGCATAACCCGTCTTTCTGCCAGAGTTCATTGTTCGTAGGTGAAAAAAAACGGGTTTTTCTCCGTATCTACCTGTCCGATCATCATTGGATGACCACCTGAAGATGCTGAGTAATAAATTCAGGAAAAACTTGCGAAAAGGCGAAAAAAACATTAAGAAAAAAATAGGTAATATAGAGTTTAAAAAATTCCCAACAACAAATTCTTTGGAAAAAAACTTAAATGACTTCTGGAAAATGCATCAAAAGAAAATGAATTACCAGGATGTACCCGGTTTAAGTGAAACCCAGAAAGGATTTTTGACTGATGTTGCAGAAAAATTTGCACAGAACGGCTGGTTAAATCTTTCCTTCTTAGATGTAAACGGACAGCACGTGTCCGGTGTTCTGGGTTTTGAATATTCTGGAAA
The DNA here is from genome assembly GCF_900196725.1 of Candidatus Methanoperedens nitratireducens. Taxonomy (GTDB): domain Archaea; phylum Halobacteriota; class Methanosarcinia; order Methanosarcinales; family Methanoperedenaceae; genus Methanoperedens; species Methanoperedens nitroreducens_A. The sequence continues at coordinate 840 of NZ_FZMP01000051.1, forward strand.
ATATTACTATTATCAAACGGCATTTGATCCGAATTATTCTTATTCGTTGGTAATATTCATATATTATATATCTTAAAAGATTTGATCAGCAGAGGTCTAAAAGAATTTGACTTCTTAAGAGGGGATGAAGCATATAAACTCAGGTGGCAGCCACTGTTAAGGAGCAACAACCGGATCGTCATAATGACAAAAGGGCCCATTTCTAAGTTCCAATTTAAAATGTTAAATTGTATGTTCCTATATGATGAAATCAAAAAACATAGTTTGTTGGAGAATTATAGATTATATGATTACAAGATAAAACAGATGAAGGAAAGTGGAAAAATAAAATTTAAAAATAAGATATGATACGCGTAATTACTGACACTACTGACTTAAAATCGTGCTCTCTTCGAAATGCTTTTATCGAATCGCACTAATGGAACAATATGCGCTTTCTCAGGGAAATCTACAACGACTCTCTCCTCAAAAATTCTTTCTATCTCATGGCAGCTAATCTTTTAAACCTTCTCCTCGGTTTCATTTTCTGGGTTATAGCTGCAAGATACTACTCACCGCATGAAGTCGGGACAATTTCGGCATTATTATCAAGCATGCTCCTGCTTTCAATGATAAGCGCCCTGGGCTTCCAGACGGCTTTTGTGTTCCACCTGCCAAGGAACAGGGAAAATGCAGGCAGGATTATAAACTCATGCCTGACTTCAAGTATCGCCGCGTCGATTGTTTTCTCATCCATATTTGTTTTAGGTCTTGATGTCTGGGCACCGCCATTGAAATCTATCCTTAGTGATTTAAAGTTCGGCATACTTTTTGCTGCAGTTACGGCATTTTACACTACTTCTGCGAATATAAGCAGCGCATTCGTAGCGGGACGAAAATCCTCATTTTATACGATAAAAGAAACGCTTTTCGGTTTCTTCAAGATTCTTCCACTCCAGGTTTTTTCAGTTTTCGGAGCTATAGGTATGTTCATGGCATGGGGTATAGGTGTGCTGCTTGCAGTGGTAATCGGTTTTTTTTGTTGTCCCTGGTATGGAAAGGATATTTTCCTGTTCCCATGCTTGACCCCATAATTAAAAGCATGGCGGGATACTCGGCAGGGAACTATCTTTCAGACATATTTCTCTCCCTTCCGCGCCTCATGCTGCCTATAATGATAGTCAATCTGGTTTCTACGGAATCCACAGGCTTCTTTTACATTGCAATGATGATAGCAGGTCTGCTCTACGGAATCCCGCAGGCGATATCAAACTCACTTCTCGCAGAATCCTCAGATAGCGGAGATTTGTGGTTGAATGTGAAAAAGTCAATAAAATTAAATGCCGCTCTCCTTTTACCAGGCATCCTGATTTTTGTGTTTTTCGGTAAATTCGTACTGAATCTTTTTAATCCAACCTATGCGGTGAACTCATCAACCACACTTATAATCCTTGCAGCTGCAAGCCTGCCTATGTCGCTGAACATTATTTTCACTACAGTAAGAAACGCTCAAAAAAGAGTTCTTAGCGTCGTAAAAATCAATGCTGCAATTGCTATTATTACTCTTGCCTTTGCCCTGCCTCTTGTAAGAAGTATAGGTATCGAGGGTGCTGCCATTGCCTATCTTGCAGCAAATACTTTAGCTGCTATTTTTGTGGTCTATAAGATGAAAAACATGGCTGGATTTGTTCTAAAATCGATATTAACAGTGACAAAGTGATAGACAATGTCCTCCCTGTTCAATCATATATTCATTCCGGTCGTGATACTTCTCTTATTTTCAAAGAAGCTTAACCTGCATCCGAGGGATGTAATCATTCTTGGTTTTTTTGCGGTGCTTCCGGATGCGGATAGCCTTTTCTTCGTGTTCAAATTGAGCCCCGTCCCGCTTCACAGAGTATTATTTCACAATATTTTCATAGTAATGATCCCTTTCTTGTTATTTATTCTTGTGAAAAACAGGCGGCAAGTGTTCGGCATAATATGCTTCTACCTTACGTCGCATCTTATTCTTGACCTGTTTACCGGCGGTATATCCCTGTTTTATCCTGTATATAGCAACATATTTTTTGCCCGTGTAGAACTTTTATTCAACGATAGTTTTACACCCGCAATAGAATACGGTATCAGTGATAGAATAATGAACATGGGTATAGGAGAGCCGGCGATATCAAGTGAGAATATTGCAGTTGCAATATTACTGATTATTTCTGCAGCAGTATCAGCTGGCGGAATCTATGGAAAAACCAGACAAGAGTGATATCTTATGGTATCTAACGTTTTAACAAGTACTATATTCTCTGCCATTTCGACCATCTAAGCTACCGGGATATGTATTTCTTTGTGAAATTATAAATAGTATAGTATATATTATACCCTATTTTAAATAAATATGATCTTGGAAAGATAAAAGAGTGTTCTTTTTCAAAATGGCATCCGAACTTTTCTTTTAATTGATAATGAATATCATTTGGATCAGGAGGCGTTCTACCAAAACATATTTTGCTATATCCCATTTCTGATGCTCTTCTAATCCAATTCCATCTCATGTACGTTGTTGGACGATATCTATTTGGCAAGTCTCTATTCAGCGATAGATACCTTAAATAGACTGTTTTTTTGGGATAGTGTAAGAAAGCTAATTGTCCGCCGGCAATGATTTTATTATTATATAACAGGGTCAGTATCATCTCCGTTGATGAATATGTTCTTAATAGATCCTCAAAATGAGAAAATGAGTGAGGAGCAGCATCTATGGATTCAAGATTTGCCTTATAATACTTATAAAACATTTTGATATGATCTATTGAATTAATTTCTTTAATTTTAAACCCATCTTTTTCAAATCTCCTGATATGTTTCCTATCCCTTTGGGATAGGACCTCGCTCCAGATACTGTCAGGACCAGACTTTTCTAAATCAAGCATCATATTCCCGCCTATCGGATATGGAAGAGGATTATATTTGCTGAAATAATCTTTTATCGATTCTCTTAAAGTAGTGATAAGTATAAAGGATAGCTTATTTTCTCTTGCAATCTCATTACATTTTTCTAATATGTGGTATGCTATCAAGGGATCGTATTGGTCAGTTACTATTATGTGATTATAATCCGAATCGGGCAGCGATACCAGACCCCGGACTCCGTTAATACTGGATTCATAGAACGGGCAAAGGGCAACAGGTTCGTCATTTCGATATAATAGAAAACAATGAGATTTGAAATTCAAGGATTGCTCCAAAATTCGCTTCCACTCCAGCTTGTGAAAAAAATCTCCCTCTTTGCTTTCTTCATTTACTCTTTTCCAGTCTGTCGCGTTTTTATTACTTAGTTCCTCTATATGATAAACCATAACTCCCCCTGATACACTAAACCATCGTTTTGTATGCGGTGTTGCTTCGCAATTAATATGAACTATGGAACGGACGTAAGTGAGTGATCCGGTATATTTCTGGAATTAAAAAGCCCTGGAAGGATTCGAACCTTGACCTGTGGACTACTTTCCTCCATTTTGACCATCCAAGCTACCGGGACACGTATTTTTTTCTGAAGTTATAAATATTGTAATATATGTTATATCCTATTTTAAATAAATGTGATCTTGGAAAAATAAGTGAATATTCTTTTTCATAATGGCATCCAAACTTTTCTTTTAATTGGTAATGATTGTCATTTGAATAAGGAGGTGTTCTGCCAAAACATATTCTGCTATATCCCATTTTTGATGCCCTTTCAATACAATCCCAATATACGCACCATGTTGAATGATACCTGGTTGGCAGATCCCTGTTCAGCGATAGATACCTTAAATACATCGTTTTCTTATGACCATGTAAGAAAGCCAGTTGTCCTCCGGCAACTACATCATCTTTGTATAGCAGGGTTAGTAACATCTCTGTTGATGAGTATGTTTTCAATAAATCCTCAAAATGAGAAAATGGGTAAGGAGTGGCATTTTTAAATTCAAGGTTTATCTTATAATACTTATAAAACATTTTGATATCGTCTATTGAATTAAGTTCTTTAATTTTAAAACCGTCGTTCTCAAACCTTCTGATGTATTTCCTCTCCTGTTTAGAAAAGTTATCGTTCCATATCTTGTCAGGACTGAACTTTTCTAAATCAAGCACCATATCCCCGCCTAATGGAAATGGGAGAGGATTATATTTGCTGAAATGATCTCTTGTCAATTCGTTAAAAGTAGTGATGAGTATAAAGAGTAGCTTATTTTCCCTTGCAATCTCTTTACATTTCTCCAGTATATGGTATGCTATTAAGGGATCGTTCTGGTCGGTTATTATTATATGATTATAATCCGAGTCGGGTAGCGATATCAGGCCCCGGACTCCGTTAATACTGGCTTCATAGAACGGGCAAAGGGCAACAGGTTCGTCATTTCGATATAGTAGAAAACAATGAGAGTGGAAATTATAGGATTGCTCCAAAATTCGCTTCCACTCCAGGGTGTGAAAAAAATTTCCTTCATTGCTTTCTTCACACAATCTTTTCCAGTCAGATGCGTTTTTATTACTTAATTCTTCAATATGGTAATCCATAACTAACCCTTAATCTGATTTCATATTTAATTCTTTATGAAGTTCCATCCCACCGGTTTAAAGTTAAGCTTTTATTTTTAGAAATCCATCTCCACTTACAATGTTTCCAACCAATATAAACTCACTATATAGAAATTCTTGCCTCTATAAAAGTTTATCGAATTGTATTTGTTTGAGTCTATGGAAAGGTAATTAGAATGAACCCGGGAGAAAAAATATATAAAACTACTAATTTAATAAAACTTGTGTTTATAGTAATCCTCTCGCTTATCTTGATTTACTCTTTCTTATTATTTGCACCCGCTGCAGATAAAAACCTTATCGCAAATCCGGGCTTTGAGAGCGGCAGCACACGGCCCTCGAACTGGGAATTCGTAACTACCGACGGTAACACCCCGGTATGGGACAATATACGTCACAACGGCACAAAATCAATAAAAATAAGCATCCAGGGAACGACTGATAGGAATAGCGGGTTTCCAAAATCCGACCTGATAAAAGCGGAACCACAGCAGTACTATACTCTTTCTGCCTGGGGAAAAACCGAAAATGTCGGCGCCGGTCATGTACCTGTCATCAGGGTAGTCGAACTTGATGCTAACAAGAGCTGGCTCCACCAGATCAACCTTGCGTTCGATGGAGGTACGAATGACTGGACACAGAAAAGCATGGATTTTAAGACCGGTCCTGATACTGCCTATGTTTACGTCTATGCCAACATCTGGAGCGGCTACGGAACATTCTGGGTAGATGAAGTATCATTGAGTAAGACCCCTGCACCAGCTCCAACGCCTACTCCAACCCCAAAGCCGGCTCCCACAGCCGCACCCACTGGTGCCCCACTGTATAATATCTATTATGTAGCTAAAAACGGGAATGACAATAATTCGGGTACAGAACAATCGCCATGGCTAACTATCACAAAGGCAGCAAATACTTTAGTTGCCGGTGAAACTGTTTATATCAAGGAAGGAATATATAACGAGAGAATTTTAATAAAGAATTCGGGAAGTCCCGGTAAGACCATTACTTTTGCCGCTTATCCGGGTGATAGCGTTACAATTGATGGCACGGGTGCATCAGTAGAAATGTGGGATGGACTGGTTCAAATCTCGGGTTCAAGTTATATAAATATTTCAGGGCTCAGAATTATAAACTCCAGATTCATGGGGATCTTTGCGGGAAGAGATTATGAGACAAACGCTCTCCCTTCAAATATAATCCTGGATAGGAATTATATAAGTAATGTTGCGGCTTCTGCAATATTCGTACAGGACGGAAAGGATATTATTATAGATGGGAATGAAATTACAAGAGCCCAGTCTATGGAGGGATTAAGCCAGCAAGTCGGTGAGACTATTTCATTAGTAAATATCGATGGGTTCGAAGTAAGGAATAATAAACTTTATCAGAACAATTTTGAGAGCATCAACGCGAAAGAGGGGTCAAGCAATGGAAGAATATACAACAATGATGTAAGCCAGCATGAAAGTGCCGGTATTTATGTAGATGCATGGGACGGAAATTCCCATGATATTGAGATATTTAATAATAGGGTATATGACGGCAGGGTTAGTGGCCGTGGAATAGCTCTTGCTGTTGAGAATGGAGGCAGCCTCAAAAATGTTAAAGTATACAACAATTTAATATATAATAATGCAGCAACGGGGATCGACCTTGCATGGTACAGTAAAGGAGCTATCGATAATATATCGATAACGAGCAATACTGTGTATAATAATGGGCTAATGAATAACTGGGGAGGTGGTATCTCCGCAGATTACAGCGCAGCCGCCAGTGTAATTATTAGAAATAATATAGTTAGCAAGAATAATCACTACTCGATCCGGGCCAAAAATACTAACGCAGTGATTGATCATAATCTTATTGACGGTTATATAGGAGAGCAGTATGAGACTAAAGGTAGCGATTATGTTGAAGGAGACCCCCAGTTTATTAATCCGGCTAATGCAGACTTCCGTTTGAAAAGCACTTCGCCAGCCATAGAAAGAGGTTCGGTTAACAGCGTCCCGGACATGGATTTCGACGGTAATATACGCCTCAGGAATGCAAGTTATGACATAGGCGCTTTTAAATACTTACCGTAACCCTTGAGAAGAGTGGATAGCCAATGAACCGAACCGCAATCTATTTCAATTACGTCGAGCAATATAATAATGCACAGTTGGGGGGTTAAGTTTAGAAAAAACTCTCAAAAGGGGGATAGAGAATATGCAAAAGTTATCAATAAATTTACTTAGTAATAATTCGCTGGCGGGTCTCAAAGGATTATTTCGTAGCGCTATTAAAAAATTCCCTTATATTTTAGTAATAGCCTCTCCTATTCTTTCGATATATTTTAAAATTATTCTGATTCCAACTAAAAAAGGATACATTATACTAAGCAAAGGGCTCAAATTTTATTGTCCGTTCGAAGATAATTTCAATAGCGTAGCCGCCTTTAAGGAAATTTTTCAAGAGAGCCGCTATGATCATATGGATCTGGGTATTGATGATATAGTTGTAGATTGCGGAGCGCACGTTGGCTTTTATTCCATAAAAGCTGCCTCGCAATGCCATAAGGTCGTGGCTATAGAACCCTGTCCACATAATGCAAGCCTTTTTCGTAAAAATTCAAAGAAATTCAATAATATAGTAATTATTGAAAAAGCCCTTGATGAAAGGGTAAGACGAACAAGGTTATTCCTGGGGGCTTCTGATGCACATTCAATGCTTGTTCCAACTGATTCCTCCATTGAAGTAGACACAATAACTATCGATCAGGTATTGAAGGACATTAAACCCCAGGCACGGGGGAATATCTGCATCAAGATGAATGTTGAAGGAATGGAGCTTGCAACACTTAGAGGAGCAAAAGATACCCTGAAAAATATTAATGTAAAACTGGCAATAGCAGCGCATCATTCTTCAGAAGAATTGGATGAGGTCTCAAAATATCTGTTAGATTTAGGTTTTGAAATTAGCTCAAGGAATCAGATCATTTTTGCTACAAGAAGTTCCGTCACTACATAGATCTGGACTGCACCCTAAAAAGTGGACAGGCAGTTGAAGCCTATCCGAAAAACCAGTAATATATTGGCACCAGTATGATTTTGGGGCACTA
>NZ_FZMP01000050.1 GCF_900196725.1 Candidatus Methanoperedens nitratireducens
TCAGTGACATAAAATTAGTTACAAAATTGAAAGATGATATGCCCGCATCATGCGGTTTCTGTTAGATTTTACAAAAAGTTGGGAGATATTTATTTACTTGGAAATCCCTGAAGTTCTTTTTGAAAGATTGGAAGATTATAGCACTTTTTGGATTTTTAAATAGTTTTTATCCTTTATACTCCCCGCTCACCACTTCCTTTATCCTGTCCGCCGTCTTTGGCCCGACAAGCCCCACCTTCATCAGCTCCTCACGGGACGCCAGCATGACCTTTTCCACGCTCCCGAAATGCCGGAGCAGGTTCTTCGCTACAACCGGTCCGATCTCAGGAATGGATGAAATCATATATTCCTGCTGTTCTTTAAGCGTCGGGGCTGTTTTCCTCCCGTGCAGGCTTATCCCCGTCTTGTTATCTATCTGTTCCCTTTTCGCTATCACGCTTATCAGAGCCGCCGTATCTTCTTCATCCTTACTGAAGATTATCGGCACCCCGAAGTCGATCGCAATGGATGAGAGAACGCCGCGTATGGCATTGGGATGTATCTGCCTCGTCGTGTAGAGCCCTTCGCCTTCTATTATCAGGAGAGGGCGCTCAAAAGTGCGCGCAAGGTCTGATATCTGCCCGAACAGGTCTCTCCCGTCCATGAGCGTGCCCAGGAAATCGTCCACTGTTTTTCTCTCGATGCCAGCCCTGTCGCTGACTACATAATCTCCTACTTCCAGCGTCCTCAATTCCACTTCCATTCCGAGCTTTTCAAGCTCTCGTGCGACCGGGGAGCGGATTTCTCTCTGGTCAACGTAAACCTTCGGGGAAATGTTTTCGGGCTCCAGAACCTGCATTTTTTTATCAGGAAAATCCAGCAGCTTTTTCTGCCCATCGTCCTCAGTTTGCTGGCTTGGCTCACCTGCTCCCCCTGCTTCTTTTATTTTTGACTTGAGCTCAAGTTCACTATTGATGTTTTTCATCGTCCTCAGCATGGTTTTTTCTTTCCTGCTGCTGCTCCAGTGATACGCTTCGTCCTTTGATCCTTTTGCCATAAGGATCACTACCCTGCCTGCGTGTTTTCTCCCTGTCCTTCCTTTTCGCTGGATGCTGCGTATCTCCGACGGGATGGGTTCAAAGAATACCACGAGGTCTGTGGCAGGGATATCCAGCCCCTCCTCAGCCACAGAGGTAGCCACAAGCGTATTGTACTCGCCGTCCTTGAATCTCTGGATGATGTCGACCTGCTGTTTCTGGGTCAGTCCCGTATCTCCGCTTTTACTCGCCTGTCCCACGAACCTCACAGGCTTTACGCCATCCACTTCTTTAAGAGCGCCAGTAACAAGCTCTGCCGTGTCCCTGTAGTTGGTGAAAACGATTATCCGGGATTGCGGGGATTCGTGCACCTGTTTCTCCACAAGTTCTTTTACTGCATTGAGTTTCGGGTTATCGCCATTGCATCCTGCAAGATGGTGCACTGCCCTGCGCATGTTCAGGTCTTCCATGAGCCTTTTTGCGGCTTTGCTCCCGTTCTGCGACCGCGCTTCGCTCTCAAGCCGCTCGAAATATTTAGAGAGAGCCGATGCGCCCTGCGTATCCGATATTTCTATGGCATGGCTGAGCTTCAGGATCTCGGCGAGGATGGATATTCCTTTATACACCTTCTGGTCTGGAGAGGATGAGCGAAGCTGCGACTGCAGCCGCGCCTGGAGGTCAAGCATTTCCCTCTTTGACAATTTCGTCTGGTAAGGCGAGATAAAACCGAGCTCGCGTAATTTATTCAACCTGTCGGTCAGGATGCTGTCCATCAGTTGTTTTAAACCTTTGATCTCTATCGGGACAGATACGTATCTCCATTCGATATCCTTGTCGAAGATATAAGGCCTGACATCGGGGTCGGAATCCGTTCTCATCTCGACAGAACTGATACGGAGGGCTGCGCATACTTCCTGTATCTTTTCCTGCCTGCTACCCGGGCTTGCGGTTATCCCGAGTACGAGAGGCTCTTTGTTCTGCCGGGCATACTTCTCTGCGATGTACACATACGAGTAATCCCCCGTTGCCCTGTGCGCCTCGTCAAAGATTATACACGAAACGTCCTCAAGTGTTATTTTTTTCCCGAGCAGGTCGTTCTCTATTACCTGGGGGGTTGAGACCACGACCTGGGCGCTCTCCCACATAGATGAGCGTTTCTGCGGGGGCGTGCTGCCCGTGAACAGTACGATGGTTTCGGGCAATATCGTAAGTGTGCTCTTAAAAAAGGATGCGTGCTGTTCGACAAGCGGTTTTGTGGGCGAGAGAACAAGGACCTTTCCTCTGGGAAGGCGGGAGACCATTACAAGAAGTGCGACCACGGTCTTGCCAAGACCGGTCGGCAGGACTACGAGGGTTGACCTTTTAAGGGCTTCCCCTGCCAGGGAAAGCTGGTATAACCTCTGTTCTACCGTGTCCGGCTTTATGAGAGGGTGGCTAATGTACTGCACATCACTCATTCGGTAAATAATATCTTTTATGATTATAAATTTAATGTGAGCGGTGTGAAACTAATCATGAACTGA
>NZ_FZMP01000110.1 GCF_900196725.1 Candidatus Methanoperedens nitratireducens
TGCTGCTTTTTTCAGATCAAGCATAATATCCTGATTATCTTTAAGGTTACCCGCCATACAGGGCACATCAACGCTCCATGAAATGATATTCATGCCGGAAAAAAGCTTTTGCATTTCATCGAATTCTTCTGCATTGTATTTGTGCGCCATTGTAGCGATAGAAACAGGAATATTGAAACTCTGGAGATTGGTAACCCCGCGCATGGCTTTTTCATAAGAGCCCACCCCTCGCAAAATATCATGAGAACGGATACCATCGATACTGACCTGTACTTCATCTATATATTCGGAGAGTTTTTTAGCCTCTTTTTGACCAATTAAAGTGCCGTTCGAAAGAATTACTTTCCTGAGTTCATAGGATGGCAGAACCTCCATAAGCTCCCAGAATCCAGAATGCATAAGCGGCTCCCCTCCAGAGATCATGAGCTTCAAGCCGCCCATGCTTTCAAACTTTGAGACCGTCTTCTCGAACCGGCTAACTTCAATGTCAACATTTCCTGATTTCCCAAGATAGCAGTGTTTGCAGGAAAGATTGCACTTATTCGTTATGTTCAGAAGAAGATAGCGCAAGGAAGGTACCGATGACCCCTCAACTTTTATAATTCTTGGATGTACAGAATCCTGCATCAGGATTATTCCTTCATCCAGCATAAATTCAATAGCTCCCTTATCGCTGCCAGCATCCGGGAATGACATTGGAAAAGGAGTCTTCCCATCGCATTTTTTAAGAATTTCAAATGCCTCATCATCCAGTTCATATAACTGGTCATCAGGGATGTAATAGACAAAGGGCGCCTCAAGATTTCGCAGCGTATGACCCGGCGCAAGTACCGGATACAAATCATTTGAAGGCATCTTTTACTTCTTCCTGTGTGATCATGCCTTTCTGGAGCATGTTTTTTAAGATCTTGAATGCTGCACATTCGAGTTCGATATCATCTTCCTTGAAGAATTCACAGTGGCTGCAAATAAGCGCTATATATGGATTTTTCTCATTTTGTGTCATTTTTGTTTTACAAATTTATACCGCAATCTATTTAATTATTTTAGTATAATTAATATTCCATTTCCAGCACCACGGCACCCACGTAATTACAGCTATTGCACTGGTACTGATAGCCTGTTTTCAGGCCCATATAATATGTGACCTCGGTAGAGCCGCAGACCGGACAGACAAGTATCCGCCTGCCTTTTGGCTTTTTAAGATCCTCAAGCATATCCTTTTCAATGGCATCTAAATCGTCTTCAATCATATCCTTTACTCACTGGTCATATCTTATAGCATCCACAGGTCTCATCTTTGCTGCATGCCTGGCAGGAATTATTCCTGATAGTATGCCTATCACTACCGAGAAACCAAGAGCGAAAAATATGGTCCCTGTAGTAATCGTCGCTCTCATATCTCCTCCAAAGCCCAGGGCCTGTATGCCCAGATAAGGGATGAGCAGGGAAATAGCCGCACCAGATATTACGCCTATTATCCCGCCTACGAGTCCGAATATTCCTGACTCGATAAGGAAAAGTTTCATGATTTCGCTCTCACCCGCACCTATTGCTTTCAGTAACCCTATCTGTTTTGTGCGTTCCATGACCGACATGAACATGGTGTTGGCTATACCTATTGCTCCCACAAGGAGCGAAACAGCAGCGATCGCACTTAAGAACAGGGATAAAGTCTGGGTCACGCCGCTCATCTGTTCACGGATAAGAGCTGAAGCTATTACTGTAAAATCCTTTGTTCGCGGATTTACCTGTCTTGAACTCATAAGCTTCTGCTCGATATCAGCTTTCAGGTATTCTACAAGAGAGGCATCCGTTGCTTTAATGACCATAGATGTAAACTGGTTATTTGCTACTTTTCAGTGATAACTTCTCTTGCCATCTCAGCTGGCATATATATCCCGGTATCACTGCTGCCTCCTAATCCACCTGACTGCCTGAGAATACCCACAACCCTGAAATTTTTACCCCCGATAGTAATAGGACGGTTAAGCGTTATTGGTTGAAGGAAAGCCCCATAAGCAAGACCATACCCCACGACGATCGAATTAGAATCTCCGGACTGGAGATACCTTCCATCATCTAATCCGGTATTATCCATCTGTCTCCAGACCGAAGTATCGACGCCAGTTACTGATACAACTGTTTTTTCATTATCGTATTTGAGATCGGCTTTGCCCGAAACAAGTCCATTTACATACATCACGCCAGGTACCTGCTTGATCACCCTGTAATCTTTATCTGTAAGGTTGATCGAAGAACTCGTACTCACAGACCTGTCTGTATGCATCTCGCTATGTACACCTGTCGCCCTGAAATATCCAGGAATCACGGTTATTATATCAGCGCCAAAGCCGCCGAGCCTTTGCTGCACATTTTCCTGCATTCCCTGCCCTATGGATATAATGGCTACGACCGAAGCGACACCTATGATTACGCCCACAATGGTAAGCCAGCTTCTCATCCTGCTTTTCCTTACATGGGAAAGAGAGAGAAGGAAGATATCCAGAAGCCTCATTTCCTTCTCTGCCTCTGGAATTTCATTCTATGGTACATTTCAGTGATGCTCTTTCGCTGCCAGAAACCAATGATGCCAAGAAGCGCGATCCCGATGTATGGAGCAAAGCTAAGCACCAGCCCGGAATAATTTGTTCCCCCGCCATGCATAGCCGCATGCTGGTCATCTGTGGATCTGGATGCTGTACCAGCCATGCCGCTTGAAAGTTTTACAGGAAGCTTCTTTTCTACCGACCTGCGTACACCGGCAGCATCTGTATACAGTATTTTTATTGCCATATCAGATCTTCCAGTCCGAGAGACCTGGAAATTTGCAGAAGTATAGTCTCCGGAGTTCAAATTGCCTATCACCTGTGTATTGCTCCCGGAAACACTGAAACTGTTTTGTGGCGGTATTTCCACGCTAACCGCTTTAGCCGGATTGACCCCTATATTGGATACACTCAGGAGAAAGCTGCTTCCCGATTCCTGGTAACTTAACTCAAAATCCGTGATTCCTGCAACACCCAATCCAATGGAATCGCTTACCGAGTAATTGATCCCTGATATTTTGATGGGTATATTATAGACACCAGTCTGCGCCTGCGAATCAACAATCATATCGAATTTGATCTTTGCATCTTCCCCGGGGCCAAGACTTCCAAGGAAAAATCGCGTACCTGAGCCTGTAATTGAAAATACCGATGCAAGGTGTTCGCTGCCAGTGTTTATATCAACATAGAGATTTCTTGCTACACCCGATCCTTCGTTCTTGAACTTTAATATAACTTCATTTGTAGAGCCTGGTGCGATAGCAGAGATAGAGGTGTTTGAGAGTGTTATAATCGGCATGCCTTTAATGACAAGTATTCTGTCTTTTAACGCTGCTGTGGTAATGCTGCCGCTCTCTTTCTCTTTTGTAGTGACATAAACGATAAACTCGTATTCTCCTTCCAGTGTATTCTGATCCACATGGACTTTAAAACTGGCTGTTCGCATATCATTCCAGTCATCCATATTGCCGAGTGACACTTCAGTATCCAGTACGTGTATTGTTTTTTCCGTAGCATTATTTGCCGGGACCAGTTTCACAACAGTGTCTACCATCGATGTACCATAGCCGATGTTATTGATCGGGACCCAGACAAAGACCGTATCTCCCGGATATACCGGTTCATGTTCAGTTACAAGGTAATAACTCGATGCAGCCGCTCCCTGCAAAAATAGCAGCGAAATCAGCAAAATAATAATACATTTTCTTATTTGACTCATAGATTTATTACTCCAGTTAATTATGATGCAAGTTTTCCATCTATCATTCTCACGGTTTTATTCGCCCTTCCCGCGATTTTTTCATCATGAGTGATCATGGCGATCGTGACATTTTTTGCATTCAGTTCTGTGAAAATATCCAGTACCTCTTTTCCTGCTTCCGTATCGAGATTACCGGTTGGCTCATCAGCTAAAATTAATAAGGGATTTGTGGAGAGCGCTCTTGCAATCGCTACTCTCTGGCTCTGGCCCCCTGATAACTGGGAGGGGTAATGATTTGCGCGCCCGGAAAGGCCGACAAGTTGCAGCAATTCCTCTGATCTATCCCAGATTTCTGCCTCACTGAATTCATGTATTCTCATTGGCAGCTGGACATTTTCAAGAGCTGTTAACGTTGGATAGAGGTTGTGGGATTGAAAGACAAAGCCTATTTTCTTGCCTCTTATACGGGAGAGTTCCAGTTCTGTAAGTGCAGCAATATCCTGTCCTTCAAGGAAAACCCTGCCTCTTGTAGGGATATCAAGACAGCCTATCATGTTCAATGCTGTTGATTTGCCGCTTCCGCTTGGCCCCATGAGAGCCAGGAATTCACCAGGTTTTATCTTTAAGCTCAGGCCTTTAAGTGCCGGAACTTCCACTTCACCTATTCTGTATATCTTCCAGACATCATCAAGTTCAATAATGTTCAAGATGCTTCCTCATATTGTGCTCAACGTTCGATTACTTTACAGACAATGTAAATAAATTACTTTACAATCAGTGTAAAGTAAATAGTTTGCGGTTTAAAAAATTAAAGTATGGTTATTTATTTCACTGTATTTTTAAACCACAACCCACATTAAAAAGCACATCCTTTTAGATAATAGTGACCGGAAAAAAAATCCTATACAACTCTTTTCCTCCACCACCGGTCACAGCCACCTCTTTACACCCACCGTAAAGTATATGTATAGTTTACACCCATTGTAAAGTTAGGATTATGAGATAATGAGATGAAGACATGAACCGAAAACAAAGAAACATGCTTGGTGTCGGGATAGTAGTTATACTTATATTATTTCTTGGAGTGCAAAGTTTCAGTAACGCACTCTCATTTTACTATGAAGTGGATGAATTCGTCCAGAAAGCTGATACACTGGATGGTAAGATCGTAAATGTTAATGGCACTATACTAAAGGGCTCGACTGTCTGGGTGCCGGAAAAAGCCTTACTGACATTTAAACTTGCGGACAAAAACTCTTCAATCACTGTTGTATCAAACCAGGGAATGCCGGGAAATTATAAAGAGGGGATCCCGGCAGTCGTTACCGGAATTTTCATAAATGGTACTTTCGAGGCAACCCAGGTTGTCACAAAATGTCCCTCCAAATATGGCGGAGATCTTGATCACGGAGACCATAACGAAACATAAAAAGGAGAAAAAAAATGGAATTAGGTGAAACAACATTAATTATCGCACTGTTATTGACCGTATACGCACTCATTGCACACATAATCGGGATATGGAAAAAGAAAAAAGAGCTTATCGACAGCGGCAGGATCGCCATAATCGGAATTGCAATACTGACCACTACCGCTTCCATCTGGCTTTTTAATCTATTTATTAACCGCAATTTTCAGTATGAGTATGTGGCATTGTACAGCAGCCTTGATCTTCCCATGATCTATACGATCTCTGCTTTCTGGGCAGGAGCTGACGGTTCATTACTGCTCTGGGCATGGCTCATTTCGATCTATATTGCTGTAATAGCAGTTCGGGGAAAATCCTACGATAACCTGATGAAACATGCGATGGTCATAATTCTTGTCACTCTTTCTTATTTCTTCTACATGCTGCTCACAGTCTCGCGTCCATTCAGGATGCTTGACTTCATGCCAGTGGATGGGAACGGGTTAAATCCGCTGCTCCAGGATCCGGGAATGCTGTTCCACCCAACAACACTTTTCTGGGGTTACGCGGGGGTATTGATTCCGTTTGCCCTGATGATCGCGGGTATCTATCTTGCAGACGATACATGGACATATCGCGCACGCCGCTGGGCGCTCTGGGCCTGGCTTGGACTGGCTCTTGGCAACATGTTCGGGAGCTGGTGGGCATACACAGTGCTCAACTGGGGCGGCTTCTGGGGCTGGGATCCTGTTGAGAACGCTTCGTTCCTTCCCTGGCTCACCCTGACCGCATTCTATCACAGTACTATGATAACGGAACGAAAAGGAGGTATGAAATTCTGGAATATCCTCCTTATCCTTTTCACATGGGAACTTACTGTTTATGGTACGCTGCTCACCCGGAGCGGTATAATCGCTTCGGTACATACTTTCGGGCAGTCTGTGACCGCCCCGTATTATATCAATTACATGATCGTGATACTTGCAGCCACCCTGGCTCTTGTGGCATGGAAATACAATACGATAAAAAGCAAGAAAGTCTTAGAATCTTTTGTATCCCGTGAAGGAAGTTTTCTCTTTAATAACTGGATATTCATCGCCTCCACTGTATCCGTACTGTGGGGAACCACATATCCTCTCCTTTCTGAGGCATTCCGCGGCTACAAGGTGATGGTTGGCCCGAGTTTCTACAACCAGGTGAATGTACCTCTTGGCATAGCGCTTCTATTTCTTATGGCGATATGTCCTCTAATTGCATGGAGGAAAGCTTCAGTCTCCCATCTAAAACGCAACTTCGCAAAACCCCTGGCAATTGCAGGAATTGCAATGGTCATTGCCTTTGCGATCGGTATCCGGGATTTTTATGCCCTCTTTGTTGCAGTCGCAGGAAGTGTACTGGTAGTATCCACCCATGTCCTGGATTTTTCAAGGATCGTGAACAAACAGAAGAAGCTTGAGGATGCGGGAACCATGAAGAATATTTCAAAAGCATTCTGGAATAACCGCCGCACATTAGGCGGTTACATGTGCCATATTGCTATTCTCATGATCATCGTCAGTGCAACAGGTGCCGTGGTATATGAGAAATCGCAGACTTTTAACATGAGGGTGGGCGGTACGTACACAGTGGGAGATTATGACTTCAAGCTCACGAATATCGACCAGTATCCACAAGACAACAGGGACGTACAGGCAGCATATTTTGACGTTTATAAGAACGGCGAGATAATTTTGGCAAAAGCCACGGCGCTAATGTACCATTATGCCAAGCAGGATAACATCAATGTCAAACCAATGGCTTATACAGTGGGCATTGATGACCTCTATTTCTCGGCCCAGGCCATAACAGCTGACGGCGCCACTGTTAAGCTCAAAGTGATGCCATTGATGTTCCTGATGTGGCTGGGTGGGTTCCACGTGCTTATACTGGGGATACTGATATGCCTGTCAGCAGTTGTACCGATAAGGCGAAAAATAACATCTGATGATATAAATATAAATCAAACAATTAAAAAATCAACAACGGAGAATATACATGATATATAAAGCGGTTGCAATCTGGTTCCTTCTTCTTGTATCTGCAGTTCCGGCACTGGCAGTGACAGAGGAAGAGATTTTCTCAAACCTGAACTGCCCGGATAAAGAAGGATGCATCATGATCGTTATCGATTGCACATGTCCGAGCTCGCTTGAAATAAAAGATAAGGTCAGGGCAATGCTTGACCAGGGACTTTCTGAGAAAAAGATATATGATAAACTGATGGCAGAATATGGAAAAGGCGTTCTCGCCACGCCGCCAAAAGAAGGGTTTGACTGGATAGTGTGGCTTGCACTGCCTGCTGGCGTCATTGTGGGAGGGGTCGTTGTCTATAAGATCAGCAGGAAGAGAATGGATGAGAACGAGGAATTTGAACTGGAATATGAAAAGTTCTTGCAGGAGAAAGAAAAAAATGAATAAATTATTATTAATTTTTATAATGTTTGTCATTTTCGTAAGTGCAGCATCGGCTGCACAGATAAGCGGAAGTGTTGAATCGACCGGAAATAAACTTCCAGGCCAGGAAGTTGCACTGAGCAGGGTAAACGCCACAGAGAGCGCTGAAACAGGTGTGGTATATACCTACATGCCTCTTTCAAATCTAATAACGGATAAAGACGGAAATTATACATTTGCTGACATTAATGATGGCATGTACAGGGTAAATGTGACATATAACGGGACAATATACGGAGAGAATCTCAGACTTCAGGGAAAAGCTGTTGTGAATTTCAATCTGTCCGAAAAAATTGAAGGGTATGTCATTAAAGCAAACAAAACACTTGAAGGAGTACCGGTACGCCTCATGGATGAAGTCGGGATCGAATTAATGGATACTGCCACCGATAAAAGCGGAAAATATACATTTAATATGGTCAATGCCAGGCAGGGTTACCTGCTGGGTGTGAATTATACTGATGTACCATATACAAAACATGTCAATGCGTCAGAAAAAGTTAATGTCACAGTTTATGATAGCACAAAAGATGGAGATGGCCTGACAGTGAAAATCGACCATATTGTTCTTTCCAGAGCAGCGAATGGGATAAAAGTTGATGAATATGTCGAATTTTTGAATACAGGAGATAAAGTTTTTTTCAGTAAAGACCGGGCATATGTCGGCATCTCAACTCCGGAAGGTATAACAAGATTCCAGACCGATGCTATGGAATGCTGTCTCCAAAGGGAAAAAGATTCAGCATGGATAGACCCGATGAATCCTATTTTACCTGGTGATACATATAGTGTACAGATATCATACGTTTTTAATCCGGAATCAACAAAAGATATATTCTTTAAAGGTA
This sequence comes from Candidatus Methanoperedens nitratireducens, assembly GCF_900196725.1. Lineage (GTDB taxonomy): Archaea > Halobacteriota > Methanosarcinia > Methanosarcinales > Methanoperedenaceae > Methanoperedens > Methanoperedens nitroreducens_A. Next base: position 8,500 of record NZ_FZMP01000110.1, read on the forward strand.
TGATCTACAATACTTCATATATCACTCTGCTTTCGGATAAGAAAAATGGTTTCGGGATTGAAAGCCAATTTGCCAGGAAGGAAATAGTCCAGAATGAAGGGAACGAATTCGAAGTCTTAAGCTTCATGAACGTTCCGAGGGATCAAGGACTGGATATCCGGATAACCGGGTATGTTCCCTCTAAGACAGGAAGCAGCGGGGATTTCAATTATCTTATCCCTGTGGCAGCGGTTATATTGATCGGGGCTGTCTCATATCCATTCCTTAAAAACAAAATTGGCAAAAAGCCAAAAAGGCTCATTATAAAAGCAGTACCTGCAACGAATAGATCCATCGATGAGATGCAGGAAGCCGTTGATGATATATCACAACCGGATGTTGTTTCAGGGAATGTTCCGGGAAAAGATATCACTGAAATGTCATTTGATGAATTGCTAATTGAAAAGAATGCATCATTTGAATCGATCCTTTCTCTTGAAAATAAATTCAATGCAGGAGAAATT
>NZ_FZMP01000047.1 GCF_900196725.1 Candidatus Methanoperedens nitratireducens
CAACATTACTTATATGACTATGCTTAGTCACAAAAGAACACCAAATACTCAGAAACAAAAGTATAGAGGACGAATTTTTAGTAGAAAGAGGATTAGATTTAAAATCATTTTATGACAATATTAAAAATTATCCTGAATGGTTCGGAATAATGATGGATAATCAGATCAGTAGTTATAATTTTGGAGTGGAGTTTATCGTTTTTGGTTTCAATGTGGACAAGACCAACCAGTATATTACGCCACATCTATATAACATAACTCAAAAAAGTCAACCCCTGTGTTTTGATTCGGTGGGTTTTGTTATGATTGGTATTGGGGAATCCCAGTCTTTTCCAGAGATAACAAAAGAACCATACAGTCCTGCAAACCCATTAAGTGATGCAATTGTAAGAACTTATTGGGCAAAAAAATCTGCTGAAAGGATGACAGGGGTTGGTAAAATGACTGATCTAGGATTGGCATGGGTAGAACTAAACGAAGGGGCTAAAAAAGTTGAAATAAAAAACACGCTTGTTTCTCAAGAAATTATAAATAATCTTCTTGAAGACAAATTTGAAGAACAGAGAAACAGAGTAAAACAAATGACGACTGAAATTCAAAACAACTTAAATGAGGTGTTTTTAGGAACGCGGATTATAACTAAAAAATAGTTTTATTTTTTCTTAGACTTTATAATAAGTTTATCGTCTTTAATTTCAGGCTCTAATTCATCTCCCTCTTTCCACCCCAGTTTTTCTATCTCCTTTGGAGGCACGACGATAGTATATTTCGGGTATTCTTTATCTTTATGCTTTCTTGATAATTGTTTTTGTAATTGCATATTTCCAATATATCGTTTTAATCCCTTATATACTTTTAGGTACCGAAAGCTTTATTAGGTTTTAGGTACCTAAAGATATATTGGTGATGCTGAATGTCAGATAATACAACTAACCCCCAAACCATAGGCACAAGAGAGGACAGAGGCAAAGCGATAGCCGAGAAACAAGGTCAAATACTAAGAATTAATGATAAGTCATATAAAGTGAAATCCCAATCAAGCGAAACTCTTTATGACGTTGTATCCACAGAGATAGGATGGAAATGCTCATGCCCAGATCACCAAACAAGGGGAGTTAAATGCAAACATATCTATGCGGTTGAGTTCAGCTTTAACCTGAGGGAGCAAGTAAAAAAGAGCGTTACAATCCAGCCAGTTGTAATTTCTAAGTGCCTCTATTGTCATTCAACCAACATAAGAAAAGATGGACTAAGGCATAATAAAAGCGGGGATATTCAGAGATTCGAGTGTTTGGACTGCCATAAGACATTTAGCATCAACATAGGCTTTGAAAAGATGAAGCACAACCCACAGGCAGTTACAACCGCTATGCAACTCTATTTTAGTGGGGAATCACTGAGACATACAAAAGAATCCCTCAAACTCTTAGGTGTCTATGTATCGCATAAGACTATCCATAACTGGATTGAGAAATATACCACTCTCATGAAGCAGTATGTAGATAAGCTAAAACCAGATGTAGGTAATACATGGAGAGCTGATGAAGTATTCGTAAAATTCAGTGGTAACATGAAATACCTGTTTGCCCTCATGGATGATGAAACAAGGTACTGGATAGCCCAAGAAGTTGCAGATACAAAGTATAAGCATGATGCAAGAGCCTTATTCCATAAAGGTAAGGAGATCGCGGGCAAAAGACCTAACGTACTCATAACTGATGGATTGCCATCATATCACAATGCGTTCTATTGGGAATTTTACACCAACACAAGACCACAATCCATGCATATCAACGCCATAAAGCTTGATGGAGATATGAATAATAACGCTATGGAAAGGGCAAACGGAGAGGTTCGGGATAGAGAGAAGGTAATGAGAGGATTAAAAAACAAGAATACTCCGATACTCAAAGGTTACCAAATATTCCATAACTACATGAGACCACATGAGGGATTAAACGGTAAGACTCCTGCCGAAGCTTGCGGAATTAAGGTAGAAGGTGATAATAAATGGATAACGCTAATTCAGAATGCAAGCCATAAAGAGCACCAAAAAAATAATGGCGTTCAGTAATTCATATCTTTTTTACTATTTGTTGAGTTTGAACAGCATAAATTGGCTCCCCGTGTTGGTCATGTTTATTAGTTCTTGATATAGATACTAAAATAGGTTTTACAGATAATTTGCTCTTATCATTTAGTTCATAAACATTCCAATCCTCTTTTGTAGGTTTAAATTGCATATCTTTTTTCTCTATCGATTGCGTCAATTCTTGTGGTGAAAATACACCCTGTGATGGGGTTCCGATTAAGTCTTGTGGGGGTATAGCGCCCGTCACAATCTGAGAATTTAGAGTAAAAGCAGTATTTTCTTTGATTATTTTTATTAAAATAAATTTTACCTTAATGATAGTTCCATCTTCAAGTTCATATTCATTCCAAACTTCATTTAATGTCTTAAAGCCTATGTATCTTGATTCTACCATAATCCCTGTATATTATTAAAAATCTCTATTTTAAGAGTTTGTGTGTTTTTAGGCTGAAAATGTGTGTTTATAGATTGACTTGTGCCAATAAGGCACACTTCAGTATCTTTAGATGATAAGTTTATAGTATTTAACTTAACTATCTCTGAAGGAGCATACGAATTTTGCTCTCCAGTAGTTAGCACTAACTCATTCGGAATGCTCTCTATGTAGTTCATATTAACGTTTCCTATGGGGGCAAAGTTTGATGGGTAAAGTGTGTTTTGAATTATTGTGAAACCTTTAAATTGTATTTCGGCTTGTGTATTTGAAACTTTAGATACACCTTGTTGAGAAATTTCCCTTATATATGAAAGTGTTTCCATTTCCGCCTCATTAAGTTCAGCCAATCTTTGAGGCGAGGGCAACCAACTATAGTTCTCTAACATTTCTTCAATCTCTTTTTCTGTAATCCCAAGTTGGTCAGCAGCCTCTGAAAATGTTATATCTCCATCACACAAGGAATGTAGGATATCTCTTTCTCTTTTATTCATGTTGGTAGTCTCCCCAAAGCTAATAAATGTCTAAATTCTGTTATTAGCGGTTCTTTATAATCTTGAAATCGTTCCTTCATCGATTGTTTAAATTCATCTATTATTTCTTTTTGTGAAGGTTTGGAAACATTGAGATCTTCTTCGCTCAAATGTTCTAACATATTATCTATCTCTTTGTACTTATATAAACGTAGGGTTTTATCGAGGAATATACTATATCCAATTTTGCCCTGTTCATAAATATAAGCCAATAATGTAACTGTTGTCATTGGATTCATATAACTCAAAGATTTAATTTTTTTGAATTGTCTTGCTTTGTCATAAACATTAAAATCTGAACTAACTATAAACTCCGCATTTGACTCATTTGCACGAAATAACACGTGTCCATCATTGCGACCTAAACCCAATCTTAAAGATTTGAGTTCAGAATAAAAGTTATCAAAAGCGCTGTTATCGTCATCTATAATCTCAACATTATCAGAATTTTCTAATAACCTTAGGATTGTATAATCATGAATTTCCCCATAATTAGTCGAAGAAATTAATATCTGGTCATCGTTACAACAACTTAAAAATTCTCCTAAAAAATTGATTTTGGGAATATTCAAATCAATTGCTACGCATGCATCTATAACTATTTTTTTGCCCAAAATTATGACCTGCCTAGCATAACAGCAACCTATCTATGAAAATGGTACTATTTATATCTTCTTGATTCTGTTCATCATCATGTAAACCAAGTTTTGACATGTCTTTACAGAATATATCCCACCCCAGTTAACTCCAGTTAACATCCATTTCAATCCCACACAGACTTAACAGAACCTTTTTTTTTTAATTTCATCCACCGAATTTTTACAGCCCAACCAATCCACCGAAGACTACACAGAACCCTTAACCCGCCATCTTTATATACCCCGCCGCCAGTCTCTTACCTATTACTGAGCAAATCTTAAATACTATTAGAGCTATCGTCAGCTTCCCCAACGAGAGGAAAATATGCCAGAATACACTTTATTCTTAGGATGCATCATCCCGGCGCGTTTTCCTTTTATGGAAAAATCAACAAGACTCGTTTTATCAAAGCTCGGCTGCACCCTGCACGACCTTGAAGGGGCTACATGCTGCCCTACAAAAAGCATCGTCAAGCCTTCAGGGGAGCTGGCATGGTATGTTACGGCTGCAAGGAACCTGGCTCTGGCTGAGAGGGCAGGGCATGACCTGCTCGTACCCTGCAACGGCTGTTACAGCACGTTAAAGACCGTGGAGGTAGAGATGCGGGTAAATCCCCACCTGCGAGCAGAGGTAAATAGCGTTCTTGCATCTGTCGGGCTTGAATACGGGGGAACGATTGAAGTAAAGCACCTGGTTGAAGTGCTTCATGATGAAATCGGGATAGCGAAGATAAAGCAGCAAGTCGTCAAACCTTTTGACGGCATGAAGATCGCAGCACATGCAGGCTGCCACATGCTGCGTCCCAGTTCTTCCATATTCTTTGACGACCCGAACAAGCCGAAGAAGTTTGATGCGCTGATAGAAGCACTCGGCGCAAAAAGCATAGAATATGAAACAAAGATGTTATGCTGTGGCGGCAACCTGAACACCGCTGATGAGCCGGATGAAGCCACAGCCCTTTCGCGAATGAAGCTTCTTGAGGTCACAAAAAAGGCTGATGCCATCTCGCTCACCTGCCCGTCATGCTTTATGCAGTACGATTCGCGCCAGTACCTCATGCAGAAAAGCGGGGAGAAACTGAACGTTCCGATTATATACTATCCCGAAATGCTCGGTCTTGCGATGGGCTTTACGCCGCAGGAGTTAGGCATGGACATGCACAGGATAGATGCTGCTGAGTTCCTGTCGAAATGGGATTCAAGGTACAACTATCTCATGAAGCTGCGGGAGCTCTTTGACCTGAACGCGGTCCGCAGGTGCTACGAGTGCGGCGCCTGTGTCAATGACTGCCCTGTGGTAAAAATAACCCCTGAATTCAACCCCAACGAGATCATCGGCAGGCTGCTCTCAGGCGAGCTTGATGCTGTGATAGAATCCCACGGCATATGGCGCTGTGTGGATTGCTACACTTGCTATGAATTATGCCCGCAGAAAATGGGAATGAACAAAATATTCGATAAATTAAAACATCTGGCTCTTGAGAAGGGAAAGAGCCCGAAAGGGTTTGCAGCCAGTATCGAGATGTTCAGGAAAGACGGGAGGCTGGGCGAACCTACATCTGTAAGAAAGAAACTGAAACTTCCCGAGCCTCCGAAGAGCGGGGCAGAGGAATTAAGAAAATTACTGGATTGTTTAAAAGGTGAAGAAAATGAAGTGTGATAGTTTGATGAACCCTGAGGTATTCAAAACATCTGAGCGGGTTCACCAAAGAATACCGTCCGGGTGCGCGATATCCGGAATGATGAGCGAAGAAGGCAGACGCATTGACGGCAGGGTGATAATAAAATCCATCGCCTGTATGCACGACCGCTCAAACGGGCTTGGCGGGGGATTTGCAGCCTACGGTATTTATCCGAAACGAAAACACCAGTACGCTTTTCATATGATGTATGATAACATGGAAGCAAAAGAAGCCACTGAAGAACTCTTCAAGGATATCTTCAACGTGGATATGGACGAGCCCATTCCCACGCACAGGGAGAACGGGATCTCAAACCCTCCTCTTCTCTGGAGATATTTCCTTGAGGTACCCGAGAACAAGCTTGAGTTCATCTCGGAACGGGATTATGTCATGAAGATGGTCATGCGGGTCAATTCGGAAGTTGAAGGGGCATTTGTTTCTTCAAGCGGCAAGAACATGGGCGCGTTCAAGGGCGTTGGCTACCCTGAGGATATCGGGAAGTTCTACAAACTGGAAGATTACAGCGCGTATATCTGGACAGCCCACGGCAGGTTCCCTACAAATACTCCGGGCTGGTGGGGAGGCGCCCACCCGTTCACGCTCCTTGACTGGTCTGTTGTTCACAACGGCGAGATCTCATCGTACGGAATTAACAAGCGCTACCTTGAGATGTACGGGTACAGGCTTGAACTGCGGACGGATACTGAGGTCATCGCTTATCTCTTTGACCTGCTCGTGCGGCGGCATAAGCTTCCGATAGATAAGGCAGTAATGTCGCTTGCTTCGCCGTTCTGGAAGGATATAGACCGCATGGAACCGGAGCAAAAGAAAATCGCAACCGCGATAAGACAGGTGTACGGAAGTACGCTCCTTAACGGACCTTTCAGCATAATCCTGGGACACAGCCGCGGCATGATAGGCTTAAACGACAGGATAAAGCTTCGCCCGATGACCGCAGCGCGCAAGGACGATATGCTCTACATGGCTTCGGAAGAATCTGCCATCCGCGAGATAGCTCCAGACCTTGATGAGGTATGGAGCCCGAGGGCTGGGACTGCCGTAATAGGTACGCTAAAGGCAGAGGTGGAATAATGGAGTCGCAGCTTCCGGCAGAATTCATTGTGAATATTGATCACGAGAGGTGCCGCAGGTGCAAGCGCTGTATGATCAACTGTAGTTTCAGCGCGATAGAATTCAAGGATAAAATCACACCGAACCACCGGCTGTGCGTTGCATGCCACAGGTGCGCGACGTTCTGTCCCGAGGGTGCGATCACAATTACCGAGAACCCGCTTGATTACAAGTACGGATATAACTGGTCGCCTGAGATAAGGAAGAATATCTTAAAGCAGGCCGAGAGCGGCGGCATCATTCTCACAGGCATGGGCAACCCGCGACCTTATCCTATTTATTGGGATCATATGCTGATAGATGCTTGCCAGGTGACAAACCCTTCCATTGACCCTCTGCGCGAACCTATGGAACTGCGCACGTATCTGGGTGCAAAACCCGAGTGTGTTGAGTTTGACAGCGAGCATGTCAGCCTGGAGACCGAGCTTGCGCCGCAGGTAAAGCTGGACATACCCATAGTGTTCGCTGCAATGTCGTACGGCGCGATAAGCCTGAACGCCCACAAGGCGCTGGCTATGGCTGCAAAGCGCATGGGAACCCTGATGAACACAGGTGAGGGCGGTCTGCATGAGGAGATAGCGCCCTATGCTAGCAATATTATAGTGCAGGTCGCATCAGGGAGGTTCGGCGTAACGAGCAAATACCTGAACAACAGCGCTCTCGTGGAGATCAAGATAGGTCAGGGAGCAAAGCCCGGAATAGGCGGGCACCTGCCCGGCGAGAAGGTAGGCGAGGATATCTCAAAGACACGCATGATACCCGTAGGCACGGATGCGCTGTCGCCTGCCCCGCATCATGATATTTATTCAATCGAAGACCTCTCCCAGTTGATCTATGCGATAAAGGAGGCGACGGATTACAAGAAACCCGTGTCTGTCAAGATAGCCGCGGTACACAACGTGGCAGCCATCGCAAGCGGAATCGTACGTGCCGGGGCTGATATCGTAATGATAGACGGCTTCCGCGGCGGTACAGGCGCGGCACCTATGATCATCAGGGACCATGTGGGAATCCCGATTGAACTTGCTCTTGCAGCAGTTGATGAGCGGTTGAGGCAGGAAGGCATACGCAACCGCGCATCCATTCTCGTCGGAGGCAGCATCAGGCAGAGCGCTGATGTTGTGAAAGCTATTGCGCTCGGTGCTGATGCCTGCGTCATCGGGACTGCTTCGCTCATAGCCATGGGATGCAGGGTATGCCAGAAGTGCTACACAGGCAACTGCGCATGGGGCATAGCTACGCAAAAACCTGAGCTTGTGCGCCGACTGAATCCTGAGATCGCAGCTGACAGGCTATGCAACCTCCTCACAGCATGGGGCCATGAGATACAGGAGGTGCTGGGGTCGCTGGGCATAAACGCAATCGAATCGTTAAGAGGCAGCAGAGAGCGCCTTCGCGGCGTAGGGCTTCCCCAGGAAGCGCTTGATATTCTTGGAATAAAGCATGCGGGAATAGGACAGTGATACTTATGACAATTTTTGTAAAAAATTGGTCACCAGGCACGTATGGCGAAGCCATACGTGGGTACGGCATAAAGGGACGTGACGCTTTATGAGAATAGACGCAAAAGGCATGCATTACCGGCCGATGAACAAAATAATACGCGATGCAGTAGCGGCAGGCGAGAAGGAGTTTGAGCTTGACAACATAGGCGGGCAGAGGTATATCGGCGGCGGGTTAAATGACAGCGTGAAGATAACGATTAACGGCACGCCGGGAAATGACCTTGGCGCATTCATGAACGGACCGAAAATTATCATCAATGCGAACGCGCAGGATGGCATAGCTAATACCATGAACGCAGGTGAGATTATAGTCCACGGCAATGTGGGCGATATCATCGGCTACGGCATGCGCGGCGGGAAACTGTATATCAAGGGAGATGCCGGGTACCGCGTGGGGATACATATGAAAGAATATAAGAAACAGGTCCCAGTCATCATAGCAGGCGGTACTGCAGGCGACTTCTTTGGTGAATACATGGCTGGCGGGCTGATGATACTGCTCGGCATGAACGGGAAGAGCCCTATCGTGGGCGATTATGTGGGTACAGGCATGCACGGCGGCGTGATTTATATCCGAGGGAAAGTAGACCCGTACAGCCTGGGGAAAGAAGTGAACTGCCTTGAGTTAAATGAAGAGGATAAGAAGCTCATCGGGTCTTATCTTAAGGAGTACTGCGAACACTTCGGTTTTGACCTGAACGAAGTGATGAGCGGAAGCTTCACAAAGCTTGTTCCGCTTTCGCACAGACCTTACGGCAACCTGTATGTGTATTGACTCCATATAAGAGTTGTTTTTATGGCTGCTGCTTTGCCTTTTGAGGTTGATGACTATAGTATTTAAACTATAAATGCATTGATTTAATGATGGGAGTTATATTTTATAAGATACTAACAGTATGGAACTAAAGGAAATAGCCGCATTGTTCTCGTTCTGGCCATAAAATAATATGAAAAAGCATCGGTAACTTACCTTTTCATACCAGGATGCACAGAGACGGGATTTTAAAATACGTCTTTGTGCTCTGATATGAAAACGAGCCCATACAGTAATTCCAACATCTAAACGAGTGGAGCATAAATGAGCCACAGAGGCGCTGAGGCACAGAGACCGTTACTATGAGCATCAAAAGCTGCCTCCTTACCACTAATCTCCGTGTTCTCTGTGCCTTCGTGGCGGTTGTATTTATATAGGTCGTGAAATTTAGGGCACTGCCGGATCAGCAGGATAGGTTTTTACTATCCTGTCAATACCTTCTTCCAGTCTAAAAGGATATATTCTTGAGCCGTGAGGCGATGGGTGAGTTGTCTGATCGTTTTAACTCCAGACCTCCCATCAATTCCTTAAATTTTACATCACAGTGGACCTATCGCTATAGCCAGATATAACAACATATACCATACTATAACAAAAATTAAATACTTGAGACCTCATAATTAAGCCTATGGTCACAACGATTCAGCTCAAGGAAACCACCAAAGACAAACTGGACAAGATGAAGCTCTACAGGCAGGAAACGTATAATGACGTTCTGGAACGCCTTATTGAAGATGTTTCCGACCTTAACCTGAAGACAAGGGATGAGCTTGAATCTGCGATAAAAGATATCGAGAGCGGCAAGTGGGTATCGCTGGAAAAGCTTGCAAAAGAACTGGGATTCTGATGAAAACCCAGGTAATCCTTTCCGAACAGGCTGCAAAAGAGCTAAAGAGGCTTGACCTGTCTTTCTCAAAACATATTGTTGAAAGCATCATGCAGCTCATCAAGGCACCGGATAAGAATGTAATGAAACTGGCAGGAATTCCTTATTACCGGTTGCGCGCCTGGGATTTCTACGCAATCTTCGACATACAGAAAAACATGCTTAGAATACTGGCACTTAAAATCAGGCGCCGGAAGAGAGACAATAAAAAAAAGCCAGCCGAAAAGGTTTTGACTGAATAGAACATATAGCCCTGTAGGGGGTAGCGGGTGAGGATTCTCGTAGTGTCTAACAGGTTGCCGATCACTGTAGTAGAAAAAGAAGGTATATTGAAATTCAAGGAGAGCGTAGGCGGTCTTGTTTCCGGCCTGAGCGCGTACCTGGACTCATTAAAGAGTTCCTCCTTTACAAAATCCGAATGCATATGGGTAGGCTGGCCGGGTATTACAATTGACGATAACGATGCATTTAAAGAGGAACTTAAGTCAAGAGCGCTCTCCAAGCACCATGCCTATCCTGTTTTTCTCTCAAAGAAATCCATGGAAAAATTCTATCACGGGTTTTGCAACAAAACTATCTGGCCCCTTTTCCACTATTTCCCGACCTATGCCTCATACGACGAGGAATACTGGGATTATTATAAACACGTTAACGAATCGTTCTGCGATGCGGTCATGGAAATAATCAGACCGGGTGACCTTGTATGGGTGCATGATTATCATCTTATGCTGCTCCCCGGGCTTATAAGGAAAAGGGCGCCGGATAATCCGGTAGGGTTTTTCCTGCATATCCCTTTTCCTTCCTTTGAGATATTCCGCCTTCTTCCGAAGAAGTGGCGTACCGAGATACTGGAAGGTATCCTTGGAGCAGACCTTGTCGGGTTCCATACGCACGAATATACACAGTATTTCCTCAGATGTGTACTCCGCATCCTGGGTTATGAGCACAACATGGGCAGCATTATAATGAAAAACCATGTCGTTAAAGTCGATACGTTCCCTATGAGCATACAGTTCAATAAGTTCAATACCACTGCAAACAGTCCCGAAGTACAAAAGAAAAAAGATAAACTCAGAAAAACTCTTGATGGTTACAAGGTCATACTTTCAATAGACAGGCTGGATTATACAAAAGGTCTCATCAATCGCCTGCAGAGTTATGAGCTTTTCCTTGAAAAGAATGAGAAGTGGCAAAGAAAGGTAATCCTCCTTCTGATAGTTGTTCCCTCGCGCGTAGGAGTTGAGCATTACCAGCAGATGAAAAGGGAGATCGATGAACTTGTAGGAAGGATCAACGGGCGGTTCGGCGGCATCGACTGGGCACCCATATCATACCAGTACAGGTACCTGCCTTTCAGTTCACTGGTCACCCTCTACAGTGTGAGCGATATAGCCCTTATCACACCGCTGAGGGACGGCATGAACCTTGTCGCAAAAGAGTATATCGCATGCAGGACGGATAAAACAGGCGTTTTGATCCTGAGTGAGATGGCTGGTGCTTCAAAAGAGCTCGGTGAATCGATCCTCATCAATCCGAACAACAAAGAGGAAGTGGCTGATGCATTAGTAGCTGCACTGGAGATGCCCGATGAAGAACAGGTAAGGCGAAACGAGGTCATGCAGGACAGGCTGGGCCGCTATGATGTGGTCAGGTGGGCAGATGATTTTGTCCAGGAAATGCTCACTGTACGCGAGGAGAAGAAAAAGCTTGATACTAAAGTATTAAGTTCCCATATGAAGGAGCATCTGCTCAGCGATTTAAATAAAGCAAGACGAAGGCTCGTCTTTTTGGATTACGACGGGACTCTTGTCCCGTTCGCATCCAGCCCCCAGATAGCAAAGCCGTACGAAGATGTTTTAAGAATTCTCAAGCGCTTATCAGCAGATCCAAAAAATGAGATTATTCTGATAAGCGGCAGGGATAAGGAAACACTCCAGGAATGGTTCGGCGAACTCAACATCAACCTTGTTGCGGAGCATGGTATATGGATCAAGGAAAAAAATAGAGACTGGAAGATGATCAAACCGTTAGTGAACGGCTGGAAAACAGGCATCTTTCCCATACTTAAAACATATGTGGACAGGGTCCCGGGTGCCTTTACCGAAGAAAAAGATTTCTCTATCGCCTGGCATTATCGTAAAGCTGATCCTGAACAGGGTCCCCTGCAGGCGAAAGAGCTCATGGATGCGCTTGTAAATTTCACAGCCAATATAGATGTCCAGGTGCTCCAGGGAAGCAAAGTGGTCGAAATAAGAACTGCCGGCGTAAATAAAGGTACAGCCGGATTGCACTGGCTTTCAAGGAATGAGCATGATTTCATACTGGTAATAGGCGATGACCGGACGGACGAAGACCTGTTCAGGGTACTTCCCGAAACAGCCTATTCCATCAAAGTCGGAATGAAGCAATCCTATGCCAGGTTCAATGTGCAAAGCCACATTGAAGTCATGGAACTGCTTGAACAACTGACCAAGAGCAATGGAAATATCAGATGAGCCCGGATGCTAAAGATGCATTAATAGAGGAGGAATTACAAAAAGGGCTCAAGGCGTTCATAAGAGACGGTTTGACCACGGAAGTCATGGCAGCCCTGACAGGAGGAGTCTTCCTTGTCGCCTTCGCTCTGAGGCTTGGAGCCTCTAACATGCTTATAGGACTTTTAGCTGCAATCCCTCCCCTGGTGCAGTTGGTCCAGATCCCTTCGATTTACCTGATCGAGAGATTCCGCACCAGGCGGAAAATCTGTATGTATGCTACCGCTTCAAGCAGGCTTCTCTGGCTGTTAATCGCCTTGATCCCGTTCATAGTTCCTGATAACGAAAGATTGACAGTTCTCGTAATAGCAATATTATTAAGTACAGCCCTGAGTGCCCTGGCCGGAAGTAGCTGGAACTCATGGATGCATGATTTCCTGCCGCATAATCGCCTCGGATCGATTTTCTCAAAAAGGATGAGTGTTTCTATTGCTATGGGCATCCCGTTCAGTCTGGCTGCCGGGTTTTACATCCAGCGCTGGGGGGAGCAGTTCCCTCAGTACGATTTACACGGCTATTCGATACTTTTTGCCCTCGGTTCACTTGTGGGATTGCTTGGCATTTATTTTGTATCTACCATTCCGGAGCCGCGCATGGTGCCTCTTGAAGAGAAAATAAATTTTTTCAAGCTGATATTGAAACCTTTCAAAGATGTTAATTTTAAAAACCTTATTATGTTCATGAGTTCCTGGAATTTCGCAGTCAATCTGGCAGCTCCTTTCTTCACCGTTTATATGCTCAAAGTATTGAAGCTGGATTTGACACTTATCGTCGCTCTTATGGTACTGAGCCAGATAGCAAATGTTTTATTCCTGCGTATCTGGGGTAGGCTCGCTGACCGCTTCAGCAACAAATCCGTGCTTGGGGTCAGCGGCCCTTTATTTCTTCTGGTCATCTTTGCATGGACTTACACTATACTTCCCGAGAGACGCATCTTTACTATCCTGCTGCTGATAGCCATACATATCTTTGCGGGCATTTCTACGGCGGGAGTTACCCTGGCTTCCGGGAACATAGGGCTTAAGCTGGCGCCGAAGGGGCAGGCGACTGCATATCTGGCAGCTAACGGCCTCATCAATTCGTTAGCCGCCGGCGTTGCACCCATCCTCGGGGGCATACTTGCCGATGTCTTTACCGGATATGAGTTCTTCGGGACAATAAATTGGAGGAGCCCGGCGGGAGAGCGGGTTTTTACAACATTTTTCCTGCAAGGTTGGGGTTTCTTATTCTTACTTGCAGCTTTAACAGGCCTATATTCAATCCACAGGCTGGCCATAGTAAAGGAGACCGGAGAGGTTGAAGAAAAGATTGTCATGCGGGAGCTTATTGCCGAAGTTGAAAGGGGAGTAAGGGACATTTCCACCGCTGATGGACTTCGCCCGATGGTTATTTTCCCCTACTCGATCGTAAGAAGCCACCTCCGCAAAGTAAAGAACAGGGCACAGGATGCCTCTTAAGAAAAACAGATTGTTTTGAAGGAAATTATCGTAAAATTTAAATAGTCACCGGGCTAAAACAACACCAAGGGAGTGGCAATGATGAGATATGTTAGCAGCACATCCACAGGTAGTTTAAATTTTTATTTGCTCTGTACAGCCGTTTTATTATCTTTTTATGATACGGTAAGTACGATCATGTCGACAAAAGCTATAGGCTACAGCTATGAAGGAAATGTAATTATCAGAGAAGTCATTCACCGTGCGGGTGTTATGGGATTCGCCGGCGTGAAATTCAGCGTAACATTCCTTGCCCTGTTCGTGGCATACTACATTATACGACACAAAGCTGATCTTGGATGGGAGAATGTGAAAATGTTCTACGGCATTTATGCCGGTACGGCGGTCAGCAGCTTCTTTGTTGCAACATCAAACCTTTCTGTGGTGTATGCAGGCAGTTCTTTTTATTTCCTGGATCTAAACTCCCTTCATATCGGATTACTCCTGTTATTCACAGCGCCGGTGGCAGGATTTTTACTTGATATAATATCCTCCCAAAAAGAACCGGGTACGTAAAATCAAGCCGAAGAAAAAAAGGTTGATTTCACATTCTTTTCACAATATTGTATATATGAATGGGCAGCTTTTATTCATCCTATAGTTCATAAAAATAAAGCTGTTATTAAATAAAAGGAAAATACAGCAGATGCTGATAGGACAATGACTGAAAAGCAAATACTGATCGTTGAAGATGAGATTATCGTGGCTGAGGATATACGAAGGAGTGCACAGCACATGGGATATGCGGTCCTGTCAATGGCATCTTCAGGAGATGAAGCCATTAAAAAAGCACAGGAGCTAAACCCGGACCTTGTGCTGATGGATATTATGCTTAATGGCAAAATGGATGGCATCAGAGCGGCTGAACAAATCCGCTCCCGCTTCAATATACCGGTTATATATCTTACTGCTTATTCTGATGAAGAAACGCTTGAGAGGGCAAAAATAACAGAGCCCTTCGGGTACGTAATTAAACCATTTAAAGAGAGGGAACTGCATATCAACATTGAGATCGCTCTCTACAAACATAATATGGAAAAAAAGTTAAAAGAGAGCAAACAATGGCTCTCTGCGGTGATTAATGGTATAGGGGATGCCGTGATAGCTACCGATACCGGGGGACTCGTAAATGTCATGAACCCCATAGCAGAGATACTGACGGGCTGGCAGCAAGGAGAGGCTTCGGGCAAACCCCTTGCAGAAGTCTTTAACATAATAAGTGAAGAGAAGGGAAGGGAAGTTGAGAATCCTGTATCAAAGGTTATGCGTGAAGGGAGCTTCTACGGGCTAGCAGAACGCACCGTACTGGTATCAAAGGGCGGGATGAAAATACCTGTTGACATAATCGGTTCACCCATCAAAGATGAGAAAGAGAACGTCATCGGTGTAGTAGTGATTTTTTACGATATTTTAGAGCGCCAGCGGACTGAAGAAGCGTTGAAAAGGTCTGCAATCAAAGCGCACGTATGTTAATGAACTCACCCAGTCTTTTTATTGCGTTATACTTCTCTTTTTTATCAAGCTTCGCACTCTCAAGAGAATCATGCAGCATTTGTACCGAATTATCGTACACTTCCCTGTCTACGGGATATGGATAACCATCCTCTCCCCCATGCGTGAAACTGTACTTCACAGGGTCGCGCCAGCTCGGTGTGCTCCCGTACACAAGGTCTGATGTCAGCGCAAGTGCCATTATCTTTTTTTGTCCCGTTCCCTCAAAATCGAAAAGCATCTTCTGACTTGAAGATTTAAAGTACTTTTTAAGATGCACCGGGTTATCTCTGATAAGGTCAAGACTGACCTTGCGCGTGGATTCGCTATCATGCGGAATCAGAAAGCCAGTGATATCGGCGGGCATATTCATTGTTCATGCCCTGCTGCACAACTGCCCATTCGCCTTTTTCAGTGAAGAAAAAACAGTGGTGGTACAGCTCATAGCCGTCCTGGATGCATGAAGTATCAACTTTTGCGGCCATCCTGCTTGAATAACTGCAATGCCATGCTCCTCTGCTGACAGCGCCATCTTCAGTGCGCCACTTAGAAATTCATCACGGCTGTATTCATAAATGATGACCTCGGTAATGGCGCCGGCTAACTTCACCATTCTCTCAAACAGCCATCCTGGGGCTTTTCCGGTGTGAAGGGGCAGGTTTATTGCGCCTGTATGCATAATCAGGTGTTAACGTCTGCCATATTAAAGCCATTTAAAGCGGAGTGAAAGTGTTTATAAGCCTCATAACAATCTTTATCTCATTTCCAGCCTGAATTGTGCATATTATGTTAACCATGCCTATTTCCCATCTTTCTGCGCAGGAGACTGTACGGCTGTTGAACCGCAGCACCGGCTTATCGGATGTAATGCCGTCAGTAAACCCCATACTCGAAGATGTCAGGAAGGACGGGGATGCGGCCCTTCGCAAATACACTCTCCAGTTCGACAGGGCGAACATAAAGGATATCGAGGTCTCCCATAAAGATATCCATGAGGCGGTTTTTTCTCTGGATAAAAACCTTATTTCCCACCTTAAAAAGGCAGCCTTGAACATCCGTGCATTCCACGAGGCACAGGTCCAGAAAGACTGGATCAGGGAATTTGCGCCCGGGATCAGGCTTGGGCAGCGTATAACCCCTCTTGGAACAGTGGGGGCATATGTCCCGGGAGGGAGGGCTTCATATCCGAGTACGGCCCTTATGACAGTGATACCCGCGAAAGTAGCCGGCGTGGGTAAAGTTATCATATGCACCCCGCCGCAGACTGACGGGATGGTGAACCCCCTGACACTTGCAGCAGCGCATATTGCAGGTGCTGACCGCGTATTCCGCGTCGGCGGCGTGCAGGCGATAGCAGCGATGGCTTATGGTACTGAGGCTATCCCGAAGGTGGATAAAATCGTGGGACCCGGGAACGTTTACGTTACAGCGGCGAAAATGGCATGCGGCACAGCCATCGACTTCCCGGCAGGCCCGAGCGAAGTTCTGATAATAGCCGATGGTTCAGCAAGGGCTGATTTCATCGCATCGGATATGATTGCCCAGGCTGAGCATGACCCGAATGCGGTTTCAATACTTGTGACGCCATCGAAGGAACTGGCAAAAAAAGTTGAACAGGAAATAGAGCTCCAAATGAAGAACGAGGCAAGGCTTGAGATCATAAAAAAATCTCTTGAAAATGCCGCAATACTCACTGGCAGCCTTGATGAGTGTATAGGATTTTCCAATATGTTCGCGCCTGAGCATCTTGAAATAATGACCGAGCAGGATATACTCGGCAGGATAAAACATGCTGGCTCTATATTTATCGGTCTATATGCGCCCGTTTCCGTCGGGGATTACGCTTCAGGCACTAACCATGTGCTTCCCACTGCCGGGTATGCACGTACGCTATCCGGCCTGAATACGGACCACTTCGTCACGAAATCAAGCGTGCAGATAGTAGAAAAGAAAGGGCTTGAGGGCATTGGGGAAACAGTTATCGGACTTGCTGAGGCAGAGGGGCTTTCAGCACATGCGAATGCTGTGAGAGTAAGGAAAAAATAATAGTCAGGGAAATTTTTGAAGATAGCTGGCAGCATAGCAGATTACTTTAAAGTAACCTTATTTTTGTTATGATGGGATGCTATGTGTTTCTAACACATGTTTCCGATATGTGCCCGGGGTTCTTACAATTATTTAAAGAAATAAGAGTTAATAAATATAGAGCGAGGGGGTTATGACTCTTGACTCTTATAAACAAGCACGGTGAACTGAAAAATGTTAGTGTGGTGATACCAACATTAAACGAGGAATCGAACATCAAAGAAGTTTTTCCTTATATCCCTGATTTTATCGATGAGATAGTGGTTGTAGATGGCCATTCCAAAGATAAAACAAGGGATGAAATATTGAAATTCAGGAAGAATGCAAAAATAATCGTAGAGAACCCCGCAGGAAAAGGCGCAGCGGTAAGAACAGGCTTTGAAAATGCGACCGGTGACCTGATAGTAATGATGGACGCTGACGGAAGCCATGATCCTAAAGAGATACTAAAACTCCTTGAGCCGGTATTGGACGGATACGATGTCTCAAAGGGTTC
Source organism: Candidatus Methanoperedens nitratireducens (assembly GCF_900196725.1). GTDB lineage: Archaea > Halobacteriota > Methanosarcinia > Methanosarcinales > Methanoperedenaceae > Methanoperedens > Methanoperedens nitroreducens_A. Next base: position 17,817 of record NZ_FZMP01000047.1, read on the forward strand.
GCGCATGCTGCCCGGTGGAGGTTCAACAGATATCACGCCTTTTAGAAGATTTGGCAATAAACTGTTCGTGACCATGGTGAACACGCTGTACGGCGCAAAATATACAGATCTGTGTTACGGTTATAGAGCCTTTAAGAAAGAAGCGCTGGGAAAAATATATTGCAGGTCAAAGGGATTTGAGATTGAGACAGAACAATCCATACGTATAAAAAAAGCAGGTCTCAGGGTGAAGGAAGTGTCCTCATTTGAAGCGCGAAGAAAGAACGGAGATTCCAATCTCAATTCGTTCAAAGACGGATGGAGAATCCTTAAAGTCATCATCAAGGAATACTTTAAGCCTTAACAGGTCATAACTAATATCTATGAGCTTAGTAGCTGCGATCTCAAGCGTACAAACACCTTCTTCAGCTGAGATGGTCTTTCTGGGGGGAGCGGTTGCAACCATTTCCCTCATAATTTCCCTGCTTATAGCCATTACAATTTCAGATTCTAAATACTGGGATAAGTGGGCTCGCAGCACGATTGATGCCTGCTCTTTTTCTCTCCTTATAACCTTTGCAGCGATTGTAGTCTTTAAAATCGCCTCGCTATTTTAATGCCAATGCTACAGGCAATATTCCAAATAACAGTACATTTGCAGTGCCATGGATCGCAACTATGAAAAGAAGACTTCTTGTCCTCTGGAAAATATAACCCACTATGATCCCAAAAATACCTGCCAGCAGTATCTCAGTTATAGTTCCGTAGCTTGCATGCATTATCCCGAAAATAACCGCACTCAATAAAAGCCCGTACTTTAAACCAAGCATCTCTTCAAGCCTGGTCTGAAGTATTGACCTGAAGATAAGCTCTTCCACAGCCCCTACGAAAACGAGCATCACTATAACTATGAAAACAATATTTAAAATCCCTGTGTTTTCTATAAGGGATGCAGGAGCCAGGATACGGTACTCAATCAATGCGGTTATCGTCCCGATCAGGAGGGCAAAAGGCAGATAAATATGCAGCCTGCTGAAGTTAATCCCGAGTTCTTCAGATGCGATCTGCTGATTTTTAATGATCAGGTATACAGGCAGGAACATGACCCCATATACCAGCAGATACCAGAGGAGTACGGATGAAAACATTTGCGGCATCGCAAGGCTTACAATCCGTAATAGCAGTAGTAAAAGCAGACTTTGCAAAATATTTTTTGTTTGTGGAGATAAACTGCCGAATATAAGCAGAATAGTTATTATTTGAAGATTTACAATGTGGATTCCCAGACCGGCATAAATCCTGCCGTAGTACATCATAAGTTCACTCGCCGCTATGCCAAGGATAGGAAGATAAAGTTCTTTTCTCATTTTGTAATATTCACCCATAGTTGTAACTCTCTGTATGGCACTGTGAGATTATCTTCTTTAAACAGCCAGAAATTAAGCCTCATGCCGTCACCTTCTTTATCAGGTATGAAGGTTATGTTCTTTTCCCAGGTTTCATTGCTTGTAAGCATGAACCTTGTAAAAGTTAAGACTTTTTCATTAAGAGCGACCTGGACTGTATAATTGACAAAAGAATATTCATGGTTTACTACGCCTACCAGAGATGTCGCAGGAGAATTGTACTTTAGATTTTCAGAATAGTTCTCTGCCTTTCCCGACGGGCCAAGGATGTAAAATTCTGTAAATCTTTCCCCGGTCTTGGGGGTCGAGATAACAAAAATTACCATACCGGCTGCAAAAGCTATGACAAATATAAGTGTCAGGGATAATATCATATCTTTTCTGCTTCTGGGGGTCTTTATTTCTGTATTAACAGTTTCATAAATCTTCAGGAACGGGATAGAGAGCCTTACATCTTCAGGAAGTTCCATCCGTCTATAGGCTGCAACAAATACCAGGACTATCGTATACAGGCACAGGATGATAAGTATCGGGTTCAGGTCTATTCCGGTCGTGAAGTTAAGCAATAAGCCCAGAAGAGGCACCACTGCTATACTGGTACCAAGACTCAGGGCAACCCGTTCAACAGTCCCCATGTCATCTTTCCTCGGGAATAACGCTGCAATCAGCACATAGCCGGGGATGAAAAGCACCACAGGTACTGCCAGAGCGGTTCTCATGAATGTCCCGGCAAGCACCGGGGTCTTGATGAAGACCAGAGTGATCATGATCCAGATAAATATAATCAAGAGATCTAAAGGGGTTTTCTTATACACTAACATCCAAGCCTATAGCATTAGATTAAGATATATAGTTTCCTCAAAAATATTAAATTTAAACTGCTAAAATAAAATTAAATAGATATGCTGATTATTATTATCCAGTATTTTCGAAAAAAATGAAAAAGATTTGGGTAATAATATTGTTTAATCCATTATTTCGACTGTTAACTGTGTTAATTTTACAAAATATTATCTAAAAATAATTGAAAAACCAATATAAACTATTTTAAACACTTAAAACTAAAAAAAACTCAGAAAATAGTAGATAAATTTATATATATGTCGGTTCTCTTGGTTAATATGATACCAATGAAAAACCCAATGTTGGAGTTATTGGTTTTTTTATCAGTACGCTGGCGCTCTCTACCAATGCCTCTGTCAATGGTGGAAGGAAACATCGTGACCGCTTATTATTTAGGGACAGCAATACCCCTTACGATAATCCCCTGGTATGACAGCAATGACAGCAAAACGAACGGCAGTCTGCAATTCCTGGTAATTAATGCCGGCGGTGCTGTCGTATTTACGGAAATTATCAGAAAAACGATAAGTTGCTTGAACTGGATATTAAACAGATTGAAGCATAGTAGATATCTTGGAGACTCAACCACTTCATGGGAAACATCCGGGACTAAAAACCTGCGGTGGAACGGCATAAGCCCTGTTGGCGGATTTCATGCGGAATATTCTTTTGGTGATCTATAGCATGTCCGCGCGGTGCTCAGTTAATGGTATGCCTGTAACGGCATATCTCTGCAAAAACTAATCTTAAAAAACGTTGGCTGCACCAACATGGATTTTTGCAGATGCCAGAAATATGAATATTGTAGATTATAAATTTTAATATAAATAGAAAAGTATATATAATCATAATTTAAATCAAAATAATGGTTGTAATAATTATTATGAGAAAAAGGAGAGGATTATGGAAAAAATAATGGAACGTTTGAAAAACAACAAAACGGTGAGCTTAATAAAAATCGCATTTATTAGTTTCACACTGCTCTTAAGCTTTATACCTCTGTCATCGGTAGCAGATGCGAATACGAACCCAACCGTAACCCCGGAAAATGGTTATTACTTTGATTTAGGGTCCGGGCAGGGTGGATGGCAAACCGATGGTCTGTGGCATATTACAACCAACAGGGCTTATAGTCCCACCCACAGCTTCTGGTATGGTGATGAAAATACAAAGTCTTATGCCACGGGAGGAGCAAACTCAGGATACCTGACATCCCCGCCGATAACACTCGCAAGTAACAGCCAGCCTGTTCTGTATTTCTGGAGCTGGTATCAGACAGAGAACAGCCAAGACCATGATAAAAAGGTTGTACAGATATCAGTAAATGATGGTCAATGGACGGACTTAAAACAGATAACCGATGCACAGAAGACCTGGAATAGAGAGACCATAGATATCTCTGCTTATGCAGGGAATACAATAAGGCTCAGATTCTTATTTGATACTGTGGATGACAAACTCAATAATTTTGAGGGATGGTATGTGGATAGTATTGAGATATCTTCAGGTACGACTTCCACATCAACACCACAAACCTCTGCATCCACACAAGATGCCACAGCTCCGGCAGATATTAACCTGATCGCGAATCCGGGCTTTGAGACAGGAAGTACAATTCCTGTGAACTGGAATTTCACTACAAATAACGGGAACACGCCTGTATCGGATAGTACAACATCTCACAGCGGTGCTAAATCCGTCAAGATATCAATATCAGGTACTTCCAATGTGATTTCAGGAGAAGTATGGTCTGATATGATATCTTCAACAAGCGGAGCGACATATACGTTCTCTGCATGGGGTAAATCCCAGGGAGCTGGCGGTGCGAACAATCCTGCCATCCGGGTAGCCGAGTTCGATATAAATTATAAATGGCTGCGGCAGACCAGTCTATATTTCCCGAAAGGCAGTGCAGATTGGAACCAACACCAAACAACATTTACTACAGGTAATGGTACAGCCTACATTGGCGTGTATGCAAATATCTGGAACGGTTATGGGAGTTTCTGGGTGGACGATGTTTCATTGAGCCAGACCTCAGCACCAACAGCAACACCGGATCCTACGCCAGCACAAACAGCAACACCGGATCCCACACCTGCTCCGACCGCAACGCCAGATCCGGCAAATACCAATATAATTGCGAATCCGGGCTTTGAGACAGGAAGTACAATTCCTGTAAACTGGAATTTCGCTACAAATAACGGGAACACGCCTGTATCGGATAGTACAACATCTCACAGCGGTGCTAAATCCGTCAAGATATCAATATCAGGTACTTCCAATGTGATTTCAGGAGAAGTATGGTCTGATATGATATCTTCAACAAGCGGAGCGACATATACGTTCTCTGCATGGGGTAAATCCCAGGGAGCCGGCGGTGCGAACAATCCTGCCGTCCGGGTAGCCGAGTTCGATATAAATTATAAATGGCTGCGGCAGACCAATCTGTATTTCCCGAAAGGCAGTGCTGATTGGAACCAACAGCAAGCAACTTTTATTACAGGTAATGGTACAGCCTACATTGGCGTGTATGCAAATATCTGGAACGGTTATGGGAGTTTCTGGGTGGACGATGTTTCATTGAGCCAGACCTCAGCACAAACAGCAACACCGGATCCTACACCTGCGCCAGCTGCAACGTCTGGTCCTACGCCAGCACCAACAGCAACACCGAATCCCACGCCTGCGCCGACCGCAACTCCAGCTCCTAC
>NZ_FZMP01000149.1 GCF_900196725.1 Candidatus Methanoperedens nitratireducens
AAAAACCCTAAATTCACCGTATGGAAAAGCAAAAAAGGCGCAGGTTCAGCGCGGACTACAAGACCAAGGTCGTTATTGAAGCCCTGAAAGAACGAAACACCATTGAACAGCTTGCAGCTAAGTATGAACTACATCCAAATCAGATCACTGCGTGGAAAAGAGAGTTTCTGTCCAATGCCTCTCTGGCCTTTTCGGCGGACAGTGGTAAGCCTAAGGAGAAGGATTCAGAAATAGACAAGCTGTACGCTCAGATCGGGCAATTGACCGTTGAGAACAATTGGTTAAAAAAAAAGTTGAACTAAAATCGTTAGCTGAAAAAAGGGCCATGGTTCATCGGGATTCCAAATTGAGCATTCGTCAGCAGTGTATTCTGCTGTCGCTATGCCGTAGTGGGATCTATTATACACCGAGTCCGGAATCAGCGCTCAACCTGGAAATCATGCGGCACATGGACGAGCAGTACCTGAAAACGCCCTTTTACGGGTTACCACGCGTTCATCAGTTTCTGAAGGGAAAGGGATATGCCATCAATAAAAAGCGGGTCAAACGATTGATGGAACTGGTGGGATGGCAAACGATATTCCCAAAGAAAAATACCAGCCGTCGAAACAAATTGCATCCGGTGTTTCCCTACCTGCTCCGAGGTCTTCCCATAGAGCGTCCAAACCAGGTGTGGGCAATAGATATCACCTATATTCCCATGAAGAGGGGATTTATGTACCTAATGGCCATTATTGATATTCACACTCGCTTTGTATTGCACTGGTCTATCAGCAACACCATGACAGCCCTTTGGATCAGGGAGGGGGTATCGGAAGCGATCGCTGGGTATGGGTATCCGGAAATCATCAACTCCGATCAGGGCAGCCAGTTTACTTCTGATGAATACACCAGCCTCTTTACACCGGATCATATCCCGACCCGGATCAGTATGGATGGTAAAGGCAGGTGCATTGATAATATTTTCATCGAGCGGTTATGGCGTTCGGTAAAATATGAGTGCGTCTATTTGCATGCCTTTGAGGACGGCGTGCAATTGTTCGAGGGACTTGAAGAATACTTCCGGTTTTATAACACGGAACGGGGCCATCAATCGCTGGGATACAAAAAGCCTTTCGAATTATATGCAAAAGCAGCCTGAGTTATGAACATATTAACACTTATTAACAAAAAGAAAAAAGAAGCAAAAAAGAAAAATCTCACTACATTAACAAAAACATCTTAACTTTGAACTTAGCTGGTCTAAACAATGGGGGTAACAATAGTGGTCAACAATGGATTTCAATTTAACATTAAGTGTTAAATGTTTAG
>NZ_FZMP01000199.1 GCF_900196725.1 Candidatus Methanoperedens nitratireducens
GCATGAGACTTATGACGGTACAACTCCGATGGGATTGCATATAGATAATGAACTGTTAAAAGCGGAAGTGTACAGGAGTATCAGGGAAATGTCAGGTTTTTCAGACAGGATTCTTATTTTCTACGGCACATGCGGGCATTCGCTTGTAAACATTGAAAAAGATTTTGAAGGTCTCGGATGCCAGCTTTATTTCCTGAAAGACGATAAAGGGGAAATAGTAGAGGACTGCATCGGCGTTGCGCTTGGCGGGAACGATGCCTATGCTAAGGCAATGGTTGATAGCGAGGGTGAAGGTACGTTTTACCTTACCCCGATGTGGGCTTCGGGCAGGATGGAGATTCAGAAGGAAAAGATCTCAGAGCTCTCCGGGCTTGGTAAAATGTATATCAGGAGGTACAGAAGAGTTGCAAAGATCAATACCGGGCTTTCATATGAGCCGGACTTCGATGAAAATGTCAGGGATTTTGCACGGTCTTTTAATTTGAAGGTCGTGGAAATTCAGGGCAGTAAAAAGATAGCGGAGCAAAGTTACCAGGACGCTAAGAAATTTCCCTGACAAGAATATTCTCATTTATGTCTTCGAGGGTATTGCATGAAGTCATCATCATTGCAACCCTCATATCAGTCTTGATATACTCCAGAATCCTTTTAACTCCTTCAACCCCGCTTGAAACCGCCTCCCTTGCCAGTGGTCTTCCCACAAGGACGAAATCGGCTCCTAAAGCCAGCATTTTAACAACATCAAATCCTGTCCTTACTCCGCCGTCCGCTGTAATCACCACTCTTTCGCCCCCATCCGCCTCTCTTATGGCTTTGACTATTTCAGGAAGCACGTCCGCAACCCCGCTATTGGAATCCATGACCCTGCCTCCGTGGTTGGAAACGCCTATCGCATCAGCACCCGCTTCGGCTGCTGCCAGGGCATCCTCCACACACAGAACTCCTTTGACAATGAAAGGAAGACTTGTTGAGCGTTTAAGTTCATTCAGTTCATCGATCGTTTTCCTGAAAACAGGCTTTCCCGCAAGGGCAAAGTTCACCGAACCTGCACCATCAATATCTACGCCGACAGCTACTGCTTTTTCATTCTCTGATTGTTTTATCAGTTCCATAAGGACTTCCTGCGATTGCGGCTTGAAGATGTTGACCCCGTGGCCATTAACTTTTTTAAGAGCCATTATAGCAGGATGTACCCTCTCATAATCTCTGGATGTATTCCCGGTATATCCGATGGTGCCTGCAACTTTACATCCTTCCAGAATATTATACGCAAAATCCTCTTCCGTCATATTGCTCACATAACTCATGCCGCTCATCGGGGCGCCAAGCACGGGCATGGAGATATTTTTACCGAAAAACGCCGTTTCAATGACCGGGTCTTCATGTTTTGTTATCAGCCTTTTCCTGAGATTGTATTTTGCGAGCGCCTTGAAATTGGCGAGATACGCGAGACCCTGACCTATACCCCGCAGACCAAGCGGTACCCCGTATTCCTGCCTCAGTTCCGGTACAGTTTGCGGGTTATCAACACCAACTAAAATACTTCTTTTCTCTTGTTTTCTCTCTGTAAAATCCGTGTAAGCCCTGGCTTTCTGCCAGTATTCTTCTTCAGAGATCTGAACAAGCTTATCTTTAAGCATAGTCATATAAGTAATGTTG
>NZ_FZMP01000022.1 GCF_900196725.1 Candidatus Methanoperedens nitratireducens
TTTAAAGTTTTCCCATCTTTTTTAGAAGCTCTGCGTTCAGGACACTTGCGCCGGCTGCGCCTCTTATTGTGTTGTGTCCCATGCAGATGTAGCGTATCCCGGGGCGGATTCTTCCGACTGAAACGGTCATCCCGCCGCCCAAGTTCCTGTCCATGCGCGGCTGGGGACGGTCTTTTTCCTCCTTTACTTCGATCACAGGGGCAGGTTCCGTAGGCAGGTCCGATAGCCCGGGGTCAAACTCAAGGAAAGCCTGTTTAATATCTTCCGTTGATGGATTATCCGCCATCTCAACCCAGACCGCTTCCGTGTGACCGTCCATTACCATAACACGGTTGCAACTTGCACTAACTGCAAACGGTGCATCGACTATCTCGCTCCCGTTGAATTCCCCGAGAAGCTTTTTTGTTTCGGTCTCTACTTTCTCTTCCTCTTTATCAATATACGGGATGACATTATCCAGGATAGCCATCGAAGCTACGCCGTCGTATCCTGCGCCTGATATCGCCTGCATGGAAGCAAGATATATCTTCTCTATCCCGAACTTCATGAGCGGCTTAAGCGTCACGGTCATCATTATAGTTGTGCAGTTGGGATTCGTGACAACATAGCCGTCCCATTTTCGGTTGTCCTGCTGGACATCGATAAGACCGAGATGCTCCGGATTCACTTCAGGGATGACGAGCGGTATGTCTTTGACCATCCGCAGGGCGCTGGCATTACTCGCAACAGCAAAACCCGCTTTTGCGAACTCAGGTTCTACTGTCTTTGCAAGGTCGGTAGGAAGAGCCGAGAAAACGATATCTGCATCGACTTTCTTCGGGTCAACAGGTACAACGGTCATATCAGAGACCTCTTCCGGGATCTTACTTTCAAGCCTCCAGCTTGCCGCTTCGCCGTACTTCTTGCCCGCGCTCCTGTCGGATGCCGCAAGTGACGTCAACTCGAACCACGGGTGTTCGCTTAACATCTCGATGAATCTCTGGCCTACATTACCTGTTGCACCCAGTACCCCTGCCTTTATTTTCGCCATAGCTACCCTTACCGGATATTTTGTTTTGTTATTTATTGTTGTTTATTCCATCTTGATCGCACTGTTAGGGCAGGAATCCACGCATGTGCCACATTCGGTGCATTCCTCTTCATCAACTTTGGCCTTTTCGTTTTTCAATTCTATTGCAGAAGCCGGACATTCGTCTGTGCATATTCCACATCCTGTACATTCATCAGTGTTTACCTTTGCTGGCATTTGTGTCACCTTTGCCCTACCCATTGAATAAGTGAAATATAAAAGTAACGGTTTATTATGGAGCTTTTGAACGCTTTGGAACTTTTAGGAGTCAGGAGGGACAATCAAATATAATCGGTACAGTAAAAAAGTTTATATTCTATAAGGATTAATTATGATATTACGGCGGGAGCCCGGAGTAGTGAGTGTATGAATAACAGAAAAATAAAAAATGTTGTACTATCAGGAATAATCCTTCTGGCACTGATATTTGTAAATACTGCGCAGTCCCAGACGGATGACCTGAAGTCGGATGATATCGTAGATGATATAGCACCGTATGAAGGTTCTGTAGGTCCGGGGAGTGCTCTCTATGGACTGAAAACCGCATTTGAGGATATAGATGAATCTCTCACTTTCAATTCGAGCAGAAAGCTTGAAAAAAAGGAGGAACATGCAAGGCTAAGATTAGCCGAGGCAAAAGCTGGATTAAATAAGGAAGATATCGAAGAGGCGAATAAAGCGCTTGAACGGTACAGGGAGAAGATAGAAGATATGGAGAAATCAGTCTCGGGATTTACAGGAAATGATTCGCATCTTCTCACCGAACAGAGGAGGATAGTGAAGCACCAGTTCGTCCTGAGGCAGCTCCGTGAAACGCATCCAAATATCACAGGGCTTGAAAGAGCTCTCAATAACAGCTTGAGACTGGAGGAAAGATTTGAGTTAAAGACCAGGGTAAAGCTTGAGCGCGAGATAGAGGATAACCAGAGGATCAGGCTACGCGAGATTGAAATAGAACGGAAAGAGATCGAAGTAGAGATCCGCGGCAATACTGCAGAGGTCAAAGTCAAAGCAAAATTCCGGTCAAATAGCACTGAGCGTGATGCAATAGAAAAAGAAGTCCTGGATAGATTTAAATTGAACATGGAGGATATAAACAGGTTAACTGAGTTCAAAGTGGAAACCGGGACTACGCCGGAAGCAACCAGGACACCGACCGTGACCCCCGCGGCAACACCTGGAGCGACACCAACTGCGACAGTTACATCCACAGTCACGGGAACCTCAACCCCATCTGTAACCGGAACACCTACCGTAACAGGAACTCCGACAGTTACCGGGACCCCGGAACGGGATGAGGGGGAGAGGCTGAAAATAAAGATTAAAACGAAAGATGGTGTTTCTGAGGTTGAAGCTGAATTAAGGCTCCAGTTGAACACTGCCGACAGGAATGAGATAACAGAAAGGATTTTCCAGAAGCTGTCTTCCCTGACAATAGATGATGTACAGAGGGTAGAGATCGAGGAACAGAAGGAGGACAGAAGAGAAGATAGAAGGGAAGATAGAAGAGAAGACAGACTGGAAGAAAGGAGAGAGGACAGGCAGGATGACAGAAGCGCTGCTGAAGCAGGCGATGACAGGGGCGGGCGGGCTTCTGAAGCTGGTGACGATAGAGGTGGAAGCAACGGAGACAGCGGTGGCAGCAGTGGAAGTAGCGGAAGCAGCAGTGGAAGTAGCGGAAGCGGCAGCGGAAGTAGCGGAAGCGGCAGCGGAGGCAATGGTAGAGGAGGTGGAGATGACTAGCAGAGCGAGATTAGTAATATGAGATGGGTAAAAATAAAACAGGATAAAAAGAAAACGAGATAAAGATAGGTGATAATCACCTATCTTATTTTGTACAATTTTTAAAGAGCGGTTGCATGCTTGTCTTAAGTTCAAGTTTTTATCCAAACTCTGTTGCCTGCTGGTTTCATCTTGAAAATTGGCGTTAATTCGCAGGCGTCGCATAAGAATATCGGGTTCTTTTCTGTAATAACGAGTTTAAAAATTAATATACATCCTTACATCAAAGGGCATATGCTATCAAGCAGGGTAGAACACTTTGTCGAATCTATCATCCGCGACATGACGCGGCTCTCATTAAAACACGGTGCATCAACCATAGTTCATCCCTGCCTGTAAACCCCTTAATCCAATTTCTTAAAATGTTCATACCCCCGCGCCTCCAGTTCCTCCACCCTGCCTGCCTTTTCAATAAACACCCCCATTTCAATAACCTCCCCGATAACTGTCAGGGGGCAGGCTTTTTTTGCCTTATCTAGCTTTTCAGGAGCGACGGTGAAAAGGAGTTCAAAATCTCCTCCTGTAAAGACAGACGCTTCCAGATGTTCCCTGCCTTTCAATAATGTTCTAATTTCCGGGTGTACAGGCAGCCTGTTCTCATATATCTTAAAACCCACGCCGCTTGCTTTGCTCATGTCATGGAGCGAAAGTGCAAGCCCGTCACTGATGTCCATCATCGAGGTAACCGCGCGGGAGTTTGCAAGCGCCATGCCCTCATTGATCCTTGGCGCAGGCTCAAACAGCGCCTTCAGTATCTCCTGGCTGACGGGTATTTTTTTATCCAGGGCAAGAAGGGCTGCGCCCGCCGAGCCGAGATTGCCTGTAACGCATACGAAGTCCCCCACCTTCGCACCGCTTCTGCGTATGAGCAGCTCTTTTTTCACGGTGCCCAGCGCCGTGCCTGCCATTGTAAGCTCATCATGCGAGTCCGTATCCCCGCCGATTATCTGCGTCCCGTATGTTGAGGCACATTCATCCATTCCCCTTACCACTTCTTCGATAAACGATAACTCGGTATCAGGTGGGATGCCCATTGCCATTACAACCCCAAGCGGCATGGCACCCTTGGAAGCCAGGTCGCTCAAATTAACAGCTACCGACATCCACCCTATCTGCTGTGCTGTCATCCGGGACGGAAAATCGGTTTTCCTGTGGAGCATATCTGTAGTGACGAGAAGGTAGCGATCAGTACCGATATCAAGCACTGCGCAGTCATCCTCCCCTGCCCCTTCGATGACTTTATTAACCGGTCTTGAAAGTAACCTGGCAATATGTTCAATCAATGCCCTTTCACCTAGCTCTCTGATTTTCATGCACGAATATTTACTCCAGTGTATAAAGAATTTTTCGCTGCATCATGTTTATAAATAATAAGGAAGCAGTAAATAGGATGAACGCCGTACCCGGAGACGAGGAACTGCCGCTGGCAGAGCACCTTAAAGAAATGCGCTCAAGGATGATTATTGTTGCAATACCAGTTATTATTATTACATTGATCGCCTTTATATTCTCAGGCAGCTTGTTGCAGTTGGTATGGAATTACAGCGTCCCTGTGCCAATGACCATCTATTCCCCGACTGAGTTGATAGTCACAAAGCTGACAATTTCCCTTGTATGCGCGCTCTTTTTCGGTATACCGCTTATAGTGTACGAAACTTTCATGTTCGTCGGGAAAGGATTATATAAACACGAAAAATCATTTTTCATCAAGGTCGTACCATTCTCCTTCATCCTTTTTTCTATGGGGGCAGCTCTTGCTTATTTTGTGGTCGTGCCACTCGTGTTTAAGTACACAGTATTTTATTCAATCGATATAGCAGCCCCGCAGGTCTCATTGATGAAGACGATATCTACAATGATCACCCTTGTCCTGGGATTCGGGATCGTTTTCCAGTTCCCTCTGCTCCTGATATTCGCTATAAAAATGGATCTCCTGAAGCGCGAGTACCTGAGAGGGAAACGGATCATCATCTACAGCGCCCTTATAGCATTCGCATTTTTCATTTCACCGGGCCCGGAAGCGCTATCCGGGCTGATAGTTGCTGTTGTGCTTGTGGTTTTATTTGAGTTCAGCCTCTTAATAGCCAGGTTCTTTTGATATTCAAAGAAAAGGACTCTGCAGAAAACGACTCCTGCAATAATTATTTATCTTATAAGCTCTTTTAATTGTGTAAGTAAGGGGGAAATTATGAACTGCGATATATGTGATGAGCCCACACAGAAAAATACGCCGGTATGTGATAGATGTCAGAAAATTATGGATAATGTTATCAGGGAAGTCGGTCCAGATCTCTGGGGGAAGTTAGACGATTGTAAATATATTTACCCCATGGTCAAAAGAGTAGCTGAAGGAACCCTGAGGACGCAGGATATTGTGAACGAGATACTGAAAGGTGAGATGGATTAGCTTCATGATATCTTTATTCTTTTAACACAGCACTCTCTTCCAGCAGTTATATCAATTTCAATATCCCCGCACCGGGGACATTTTATCTGCGGCAGGAAAAAATGGAGCTTCTCAAAGAACCCGATAGGTCCGTTATATAAGCATTTTTTGCAGTTTATTAACGGCGTTATGACCCGGATATCATATCTTGCACCTTCTGCCGGGGTCCCTGAGGATATGGTTTTAAAAATGAACTTCATCTGCTCGGGGTTGAGGGCAGTAAGCTCTCCTATCTCAATAAAGACTTCGCTCACCTTCTTTGCATTATTTTTCTTTGCTGCATCAAGCACAGCGTCTACGATGGCCCCGGCGATCGATATCTCGTGCATTCCGCTTATTCCCTGATAACTTCTATTTCAGACCGAAGCTGGATACATTTTGCCGCAGCATAGAGCAATGATGAGAACGCGCAAACCGTTCCTATGCCCCTACCCACAAGCTCCCCATCCTTTTTCACCATCGCTGTAATGTAGGTGTTCATCCTAACATCGGTTGTCAAATCCTTGTTTTCAAGAGCCACGAGAAGATTATTGGCTTCCTCACCTGTGTTTTTCCCTTTCTGACAAAGCTTAACAGGGCATATCTTGCAGTATTCCCTGAACAGGGCGCCCCATTTGGGTCCCGCGATCCCTGCATGTACCTCAGCAACAACGCCTGCATAGGCTATGCAGCATCTCATTGCCCTTCCCAGCATCTTCCCTTTCTCCACTATCTCGCAGCATACCCTGCCGTTCTTGTAGAAGAACCAGTTCTCCATCCCGCGCTCGTATTTATCCCTGCCGGTGTTGCGCTTATCCTTGAGTTCTTCTTTTAGCTTTGCGGCAAGCTCCGGAGCGCGGGGAATCGTTGCGGCTGTGCCGCATGTTGGGCAGTAAGAGATAGGACCGACTGCTATTTCTTTATCATCCCTGTCTATGAAAGCTACCTCAACACCCCATGAGTTACGCCTTATGGCTACCCTGCCTCCATTCTTCCAGACTTCGTTGTACGCAGAGGCTACCGGCGTGACAACCCTGCCGTAGCCGTAGATGTCGGCTACTTTTTCCATGTCAATAATACACTGTAAGGACTTCGTCAGTTCGGATTCGATATGTTTCGGGAAAAAACCACCTTCAACAAATGCGAACAGGATTGCAGGAGGCCATGTTATGCCCTCTCCTTCTCCCACTATGGTCCCTCTGTCGTCAAGTATCCTTGAGCCCACACCATCAGGTCGCTCCCATGTTACGGCTTTTCCCCCAAGCAAAGAGAGCTCTTTTAATACCTTATGGGTGGTGCCGCAATTCCCATCCTCTATCCGCAGTTTCCCTTCAAGGTTTTTCTTCACGCGCTCAACGAAATCCATAACAATTCCTTGTTCGTAATAATACGAATTTTTAATACTTAAAGATTGTCAATGTACAACAGTGATTTTCTGCTGTCCTATACGCGGGTATTCTTTAATAGAAAATGTATATATCCCGGTCTTATTGAACGTGTACTCAACCCGCTCTCCCTGATACCGCATTAATCCCGCCCTGCCGGTCCAGAGCCCTTCGTTGCTGACAAGCGTTAGCGGGAAATCATAGCTATCATCATTCATCCACCTGACCTTGTCTCCGACATTAATGGAAAAGTTCAGTATACTGAAGTCGGCAGGTAACCGAACCGAGGTATTCCCTCTGACCGCTCTGATTCTGTAAAAGCCAAGATCACTGTCTATCCATACGATATATTTTACAGGCGGCGCAATTTGTTGTTGAGGTAAGGCAGGTGTGGGTGCCGGAACAGCTGGAACGATGGTCGGTTGAGGCGTCTCCGTTGCGGTAGGTACTGCAGTAGGAATTGGAGTTCCAACCGGTGTTTCCCCTACACAGCCCAGAAAAATAAGCGATAGGGTAACGAGGACTATCGGGAATAATTTAATTTGTTCCATAAACCCACACCCTAAGCAATATTAGTAACTGCTCATAAATAAAATTATCGTTTTTCTTGTGTTTGAGGGCGGAACAAATTAATACAAAAACAAACCATCAGAACGCAACCATGACTATCCAGATAGATGACCAGGGATGGGGCACGCCCGTAGGAGGCGTTGGGATTATAGTCCTGCGTAAAGAAACTGGGGAGATGCATTACGATATAATATCCATAGAGGATTTCAGAGTAGATACCTTTAAAAAGAAGATATACCTCGTTTCCGCAAGAAATATCGTAGAGCAGGGATTCGTCAAGCTGCGGATCCAGAAAGACGAGGGAATCGAGATTTGCTCAGGCTGTATCCATGATAAAACAGCCGAATGGCTGAAAAATGAGGGGTATAAGTTCACAGTAACGAAGATAAACGGACTGGCGCAGCAAAAAGGTGAGGAGCTCTTTATCGAGTATCTCCGCGGTCTTGGTGTCCCGAATCCGCCCGGTATAATTAATGAAACCGTGGATGAATACAAGGCACAGTTCTTCTACCTGATGGACTGGGTCAGGGAAGACCCGAATGGGAGGAAACATCTGTGTAAGACCGGATGGAAATATCTCATTAAGTTCTTCAAGAGAAAGAACAATTAAGGCATTATGAACACTGGCGCAAACCGTATCCGTGTAGCCTCTATGAACATGAATAAGATCACCGCTGTCCAGGAGGTCTTTCCTTCGTTCAGGGTAAAAGGCGCTGCCTGCAAGTCAGGTGTCAGAGAACAGCCTTTGACCCTTGATGAGACCATCGAGGGTGCGATATTCAGGGCAAAATCTGTTTTCAGAGATTGCGAATATTCCGTTGGTATAGAGGACGGTATCGCGCCGGTTCCGAATACACGGAGCGGTTATATGAACTTCTGCGCCTGCGTTATCTACGACGGCAAAAGGACATATCCCGGTCTTGCGCCGGCTTTTGAGTATCCGCCGAAATTCACTGAAAGGGTACTGAATGAGGGCATCACGATCTCGCAGGCATTCGTGCCTGCCACCGGCAAACCCTATATAGGATACGAGGAAGGCATTATCGGCTGGCTGACCGGAGGGAGGATGAACAGAAAGGATTACACGAAACTTGCAGTGGAGATGGCAAAGATGCAGATAGATAATGCTGGGCTGTATCAAAAATAAAGTATCCCGGAGAATGAATCAAATAGATTAAAAATGGAAGCCTACTCCCTCTTCAATCTTTTGATAATCCTTTCCTTTTTCTTGACAGCTTGCGCCGCCGCCTTATCCACTGCCTCTCTCATCTCGTCAAAATTCTTCGGCGTCTTCTCGCCTACAAGCTTCTTTATCGGCGTGTAAGCGGACTCCCGGAAGCGCGGCGTAAAGTCACAGCTTTCCCCGTTAATGATCAGTTCGGCACCGGCACCTTCCTCTACTTTGCCGACGATGTCGATTGCAACGCCCTTCTCCCGCACGCATTGCAGTATCTCATCCGCATACTCAGGCAGCGCGATTATCAAAAGAGCATCAAGAGACACGCCAAGATAATCGATCTCAAGCTTATCAAGCATAGTGAGCACTTTCTCATTCACAAGAGCCCGCAGCTTTTCTTCCTCGAATACAAGCTTAACGCGCGCCGTCCTTGCTATCTCTTTTGCATCCCCGCGCACCCCGCCGTTCGTCACATCGGTCATGGCATGGATTTTCCCGATCAATCCAGCCCTAAACAATGCCTCGCAGGCGTCGATGAACTTCAGGTTTATCGTCTCGTCAACGATATCATGCATCCCATAGTAGAGCGCAGTTGTCGAGACAGTGCCCCCGCCAGCGCCCTCTGTCATGATTATGACATCTCCCGGCTTTGCCTGGATGCGTGCTGTGAGACTCTCAGCTATGCCCACCGCTCCAACGCCGCCTGTCATCCGCTCTCCAATGACCATGTCCCCGCCGATCCTGAGCGTGCTGCCTGTTACCAGAGGTATGCCAGTCAATTCCGATACCGTTGTGATGCCTGCGATATGGTCGAATATCTTTGCAACATCGCCATCGTCGGCAACATGGATGTCCGATAGCAGAGCGATCGGGCGTGCGCCCATCACGTACACGTCCCGAAGAGCCGCCCGGGCGACGTGGAAACCGGCGAGGAAAGGAAAATCTGAGAGGCGGGAATGCATGCCATCGATCGTGACCACAATATACTGCCCGCCTGCGTGCACAACACCTGAATCATCAAGGTGCGAGGAATCCACAACAGCCGAGGTTTTACCAATTACCTGTGCAATCTTTTCATGGGTATAGAAGTCACCGATGCCGCGCGAGCCGACGCCAAATTCGCCCATAGTCACGCCTGAGGTAATCGGCTGGAGTATGTCGCCTTTCGGGTCCATGGTGGCATTTGCTTCTACGATAACAGCGTTTGCTATTTCTTCAGCGTGCTTTCGCGAAATACTCTTTATCTCAAGGATGCGCTCAGCCAGCTTTTCCTTAAGAGCCCTGTCGTTGCGCCGTATGCCGCGCCTGGCGTAGCCTTCAAGGTCCATAGCTCTCCACAAAATTCCTGAGCATCCTAAGCCCGGTGGCGCCGCTTTTTTCAGGGTGGAACTGGGTGCCTATGACATTCCCTGCCTCATTGGTGATCATAGCCGGGAACTCCATTCCATAATCGCACATGGCGACCTCATATTCAGTATCTGTACTTACATGATAGGAATGTACGAAATACACAAACGAACCATCCTCTATTCCGTTCAGCATAGGAATATTCTTCCTTATAATAAGTGAATTCCAGCCCATATGAGGCACTTTCAACTCAGAGGCGGGAAATCGTACCACCCTTCCCGGGATTATGTCAATACCTTTATGCAAGCCCCCTTCCTCGCTCTCGGAGGCGAGCATCTGCATGCCGAGGCATATGCCGAGAAGAGGCTTTCCCTCATCCACGGCATCTTTCACCACGCGCTCCAATGTGGCGAAATGCATCATAGCATCGCGAAAAGCCCCTACACCGGGAAGTATCAGGGCGTCGGCGCGGTCGATTGCCGAGGGGTCGTTTGAGATTTCAACTTCTGCGCCCACGTACTGGAGGGCTTTTTCGATGCTGCGCAGGTTTCCGAGTCCGTAGTCGATAATGATGAGTTTCATTTTTGTCCAGTAAGATACATTACTTTATCGTATAAGTTTTCGATTAATAACATTTGTTACTCTTGATATTACTATTATTATAACCTTTACTGAACTGTTCCGGAAAAAACGATTTTTAAGAACAGAAACGAAATGTTCTTTTATAGAGAACACTTATTTTAATAAATGCTCAGTTTCTTAAGTCGCCAAGCAGCCCCTGGTAAAGCCCAGTTCATCTCAATATACTCACAGAACCCTTTTCCGCCTTTAAATAAACCCCATTTTTTTTAAACTCAGCCCACAAGTTCATCTTCCTGAAATGCGCCCTGTAAAGTTTCTTCAAATATTCCTCCCACTCCTCTTTGCCCATTATTTCTCTCAGCAGGATAACACATTTCACCGCTTTCTCGTATGCGTAATTGCTTTTTTCCCCTATCAGCGCCTCCGCAAACTCCTTTAACTCTTTCTTCACTTCTTCCCTGTAATCTTCCTTTAAATAATTCAGTAATTTTATCTTTGAGTTTGCATCAAAATTATGACTGCTCTTTTTATCTATCAACTTACTCAGAAGTCTTCTATCGCCCAGCTTAATCCCCACATCTACGCATAGCTCATAAAACTTAAATGAATAGCAAATATCAAAAAGTGTCCTCAAAACTTCCTCTAATCCTTCTCTCCTCTTGCTTTTATTTACAGAATCAAAGATGTCTCTATAAAGATACGGGTCTGCTTCCAGTTGCTTCTTCCTCCCGCCGTCGCCCACTACCTCTTTGAACAATCCGACCGCTTCATCATGCGACCCAATCTCATGATAGTACTGCATTAGACTTGAGTAGAACTCGTTCCTCCTTGCAAACTCTATCGCATCATCACTGTTGATCCGCAAATATAACCTGAACCTTCTCTCATCACCCAGAGAGGTATCTTTTTCAATCAATCCCCTCGCTTTTTCAACCAGCCCGCAGTTTATCAGGAATTCAATGTAGGAATCTTCATCTAAAATTTCACCGACGTAACTTCCAAAATTCTTTAGCCTGATTGCATTTTCCGCTGCAACCATTCGATAGAAAAACGGACTCAGCATATCAGAATCATCCATCTCTACTAACTTTTCCAGTTTCTCAAAATCTTTATCATTCAGTTCGTTCTTTGCGAACGCATCGCATAGGTTCTCAAAAATAGGATCTCCAAAGTAGCTGTCTGAGTAATCGTCATAAAAATACCCGTAATCTTCGCGATTTTTTATTAAAAATTCCAGCACATAGAAAATTTGCTCCTTCGTCAGGGCATTCTCGTTAACTTTTATGAACCTCGAGAAGTCATCTACAAATTCATCATCCGCAACTTCATGTCGTAATCGTTTGAGCCATGACTTAATTTCTTTATCCACCGATTCAATCCGTTTTCCGCTTATTTTTTCTCCAGTGGATGGATAAGTCACTAAATATGACAGGTTTGCTGGATTCATGCTAATCATTTTCTCTATAATATCCTTCAACTCCTCCCTACCCATACCTTCCAGTCTTTTCAATATTTCGTCCCCGTCTACGTAATCCCCATTGAAATACTGGAGCAGCAATGCAACACCATGTTTGCAGTTCCTCCCATATGGGCACGAACACTTGCTCTCAAAGTTATCCAGATTCACTTCTGTCTTATATCTATCAGTCCCAACTACCACTCCAAACATCTTTTCCTTTAGCTTTATTGCGTTTGAAACTCTTCCTTCGTTAAAATAATCAAGCCCGCGTTCAAAAATAGTCTCACTGTAAACCCGGCGTATTTCTTTCTCGCTCATATTTATCGTCCCTGCACTCTTATAATCCAGATTATCCTTCTTACCTCTTAAGCTCTCGTGCGCCTCCCACTTAAATTTTGATACTGTCAAATCTGCGCTTCACTTTTAGCAAACGCAGACTTGACAGAATCATTAGTTACTATAGCCTGGAATGACTTGCCTGGAAAAATGAGGTAACAAATAAAAAGGTTCAGGTGATTTATCTATATTATGCCTGTAAATCCAATCGCTCCTTTGAGCGTACAGAGTTATGCCCTGGAAGGACGGATAGTTACCATGGATGCATCTTTCAGCGTCCTGGACAGGGGCACCGTGTATGTTAATGCAGGCAGCATTGCAGCAGTGAAACCCACCGGTACGCCACCGCCCCCGGGATTTGAGAACGTTGATATTATAAAGACGAATGGCACCATATATCCAGGTTTAATCGAGCTTCATAATCACCTGAGCTACAACATCCTCCGGCTCTGGGATGTGCCTAAAAAGTACACCAATCGCGACCAGTGGAGCGGCACTCCGACCTATCAGAAGCTGATAAGCGGACCCATGAAGGTACTGGGTCATAGCACCGAATATCTTCCGGCTATCGTCCGCTACGTAGAATGCAAGTGCCTGTTAAGCGGTGTTACAACTTCGCAGGGGATAGCGCTTTACAGCAACCAGGGCATTACCCGCTACTACCGCGGCATTGTTCGCAACGTAGAACAGACCGACGAGGCTGACCTGCCTGAGGCGGATTCAAGGATCGCGGATGTAGAAGCAACAGACGCCAGCAAGTTTCTGGCGCGCCTGAAACGCAGCACATGTCTGCTGTTACACTTAAGCGAAGGGGCTGATAAAAAGGCACACCAGCACTTTGAAGCCCTGAATCTGCCTGATGGTACATGGGCTATCACCCGTGAGCTTGCGGGCATACATTGCGTTGCGCTTGAGCCTGCTGATTACAAGACCATGTATGAACACGGCGGGGCCATGATATGGTCGCCGCTCAGCAACCTGCTGTTATACGGGAGAACGGCTGACATCAAAACTGCTAAAGAACAGGGCATGCGGATAGGTATCGGCTCGGACTGGTCATCCACAGGCAGCAAGAACCTCATTGGAGAGCTCAAAGTAGCACGATCGGTGAGCGCTGCCGAAGGTGGTGTGTTCACAGACCGTGAATTGCTGGCTATGGCAACACGGAACGCGGCTGAAATCCTGAAATGGGACAAAGTGCTGGGCTCTATCGAGGCTGGCAAACGCGCTGATATATTTATCATTTCAGGGCGGCGCGGAGACCCATATGCCAGGCTGCTTGAGTCGCGTGAGACCTCAATTATCCTGGTAATCATCGACGGGGTGCCACGATATGGACGGGTGAGCCTTATGGAGCGATTCGGCTCAGGGACCGAACGCCTGAAAGTAGGCAGTGCAGAACGCATGATGAATCTGATGCAGGAGACGGCAGACCCTGTAGTAGGAGCCCTGAAACTTAGCGAGGCTCGCGCCCGTCTCAGGGATGGTCTTAGCCGGCTGCCTGAACTCGCATATAAAATGGAGCATCCCACACCGCAGGAAATTCGCGCTGCTATCGTAGAGCCAAGGTGGTTTTTGCTGCTTGAACATGATGAACCTCCGGGTATAGCGCTGAGGACGCACCTGCCTCTGGGACCTCACGGTCCTGAAACTGCACGCCTGCCGGTCAGGATCGCTGCCGCTGTCCCGCTCTCAGAGCTTCTCACCCCGCTTGATCTGGATGCGCTGACCGTCGCCGATGATAAGACCTTTCTGGATCGCATGGCATGGCAGCCTAACCTGCCGGATTACGTAAAGAAAAATCTGCCTGCCCTGTACTGAGTTGTCAAAGTAAGCCCCGGGAGGGATTTGAACCCTCGACCTAGAGATTACAAATCTCTCGCTCTGCCAGGCTGAGCCACCGAGGCTTGAAGTAAAAGCTCTCGCTCTTAAGGTTCGAATTACATTTAAAAGCTTCGGTAATCAATCCTCGTCAGTATATTTCTTATCAACAGCTTCAACGAGCAAACCCTGTATAATCACCGCGTAGGCTGGTCTTGCTATGAATACCCCGATAAATACGCCTGCTATCGTGATCTCAGCAAAACCCCGCAGGGCGCTTGAATCCATGAACAGTATCAGGGGCAGCATTGCCACAAGTACGGTCGCCGCAGCAGCGAAGATAATTGCGAATGCTTTGGAGATACGGGATTTGTACACTTTATCAGGCGGCAAAGAGCCTCCTGCAAGCACCTCATCCGTTATGATTATAAGATGGTCAACACCCGTACCGATAACTGCAATGATTCCTGCGATAGTTGCAAGGTCAAGCTGCAATCCCAAGAGGACTGCAAAACCCAGTATCATTATAACTTCGCTGAAAGACGTTGAAAGCATCGGGATGATAATATTGGGCTGCTTATACCTGAGCCCTACGACAATAGCTACCAGCACCAGGGCAATCAATCCCGCGATTGCGACCTGTTCCTTGAACTTCTGGCCAAGCGGCGCAGGCACTTCTCCTGAACCCGCCTCCTGTACCTGAACAGGCAGTGCGCCGGCTCTCAAATGAAGCTGGAGTTCTTTTGCTTTCTCCTGTCCGACATCACCTGCACCTGTAGTCGCGACCATACTTCTCACAGGTACGCTCTGTATGTTCTTTGCAAGATCAGGATCCAGAGGTGCATCGAACACAAGTTTGTCATCAAGATACATGCTAAGGTAATGTGCGCCCGGATTGGTCACGGCTCCGTATTGTATCGCAGCATCCCGGAGTGCTTTAGCTCCGTCATCATTCAGTTCAAAAGACACACCCCAGGAGTCCCTTCTTTCTTTCTGGGGTACCCCTACGCCGATTATCTTGTCGCCATAAAGAACGTGTGCGGTCTCGTTGCCTGAGACCTGTATCCGGATCTCGAATTTTCCTGGCGTCAAAGCCAGCTTTCTTGCTTCCTCTATCGATACGCCCGGAAGGTCAATAAGTAAGTAGTTATCGCCGATCGGAGTGATGGTTATTTGTTTAAAGGAAATCGGGTTAAGCTTGTCTTCCAGCCTCTTCTTGGTCTCATCACGGGTTTCTACGGTTACCCCGACCTTGAAAGGCGGGACGACTCTCCCACCCACGGGTTCTAATATGGCATTCAATGAATCCTCGGTCACAGCTTTTCTTATTTCGTACGTCGGGGGCCTGCCCGGGCTGCCCGGGATCTGTTTCACTTCTGCGTTCAGGCTGTCCCTCAGATATTTCTGGATCAGGAAATCCTTGTTCGTTTGAAGCGTCACTGTGGTACCGCCGCCGGGTGCGCTAGATATGGTGGATGTGCCGAAGCCAAAGGAGTCAATGGTTTTTTGCGTGGTCGCTTTGGATGTCGTAAAGCTTACAGAACCTGCAGCTACTCCATTGACTTTAACGTCAGGGTCATTAAGCAATTTTGAGAACTCTACCTGGACTATTTTTCCCGGGTCTGCATCTACCTGGGCGATAGCTCCCTGGAGCTGCACCTGTAGCCATGAGCCGCCGTCAAGGTCAAGACCGTATTTTAAATTGTTCCCTATATGGAATTGACCATTTGAGTAAGATACAGTTATGGCTGCAATAGAACCCAGGATAACAAATACAAGCAATAAGACACGCCAGTTATGATAAAAAGGTTCTTCGTCGTTCATGCTCTCTGTCCCTTCCTTTTTGGCTTTTCAATTCTTTTTTCGATTCTTCGGGTTCCCCTTTCAATGTACCACCTGAGAATTCCCAGGTTGGTCATCCAGGTGTTTATTATGTCCGCTATCAGGCCGAAGATGAGTACTATTGAAATATCTCTTATGATGTCGATAAGTAAGAATGATGAAATAAAACCTGATGATACAACGAATAATGCGATAAGTGCGCCAAGCGTTGTCGTTGTCATCGTCATTCCGGTCTTCATGGCATCCTTTATCTTGTCGTTAATCTCGCCTTTTCTCTTGAGCAGCCGCGTGGTCAGGAGTATATCCGTGTCCACAGAGTAACCAATAAGCATCAGAAGAGCCGCCACAGTACCGAGGGAGAGAAAGATGCCGAAGATATCCATCATTGCGGCTGCAAATGCTATGTCTGCAAAAGCTGAAATCAGGACAGCAATTGATGGAACAATGGTCTTAAAGATTACGAAGACCACTATTGCCATGAAGATGAACGAGATTATTATTGCACGAATTGCCTGGGATTGCAGGGTTTTGCTGAACTGTTCTCCCATGTCTCTGATCTCAACGTTTGTGAATTCGGATTTTACTTTTTTGATCAGCTCATCTTTTGAGGAACTGTCCATCGGTCCGAACTGTAGTATCTTACGTTCCCCGCTGGCGCCGTATTCCCTTGCCTGGACTACGTTAAATGCCCTGAAATCTTCTTTTAGCTGGTCCGGAGTTTTAGGACTATCCAGGTATATTGCCGTTCCGCCCTTAAATTCCAGGCCAAGCTCAACGGGTGAGCCTGTTTTATATGTTGTATATGCCAGAATAGAAAGCGATAACAAAAGCAGTATTGCAGGGACGATCAACATCTGCTTTAAAGTGGTATTTTTAACATAAGCTTCTATTGCTTTTTCACTAATAAGGTCCATCTGAATTCTCCTGTCGACACTTGAAGGATTTCACTTAAAATTATAGTACAACATATTAACCTTTTGCTATTGGTTGCGTTCCAGGTTTCAATCTGCATTAAATATTTATCTTTTGATGTTTATTCATCCCTGATGCGACCCACAATAGATGAGTATTTTATGGAACTTGCAACCGTAGTTGCGAAACGCTCCACCTGCCTGCGTAACCAGGTAGGCGCTGTGGTAGTGAAAGATAAAAGGATCCTCTCCACAGGTTACAACGGAGCGCCGCGTAATCTGCCGCACTGTCTTGAGATTGGCTGCATAAGGCAGCAAAATAACATAGCCTCAGGAACAAGGCATGAACTGTGCCGCGCCGTGCATGCAGAGCAGAACGCGATCATACAGGCTGCAATTCACGGGGTAAGCATAGAAGGCGCGACCATCTATTGTACCCACCAGCCGTGCATCCTGTGCGCAAAAATGTTAATCAATGCCGATATCAAAAAAGTGGTTTTCGGGACAACCTATCCCGATACCGAAGCTTTGAAATTCTTTGATAAAGCCGGGGTCGTAGTTGAGCAACTGGCATTAAAAACAGAATCTTAGGAGATCATGCTTGAAATAATCATAACCGCGGTCTGGCTGATGCTGCCTGCCTATATTTCCAACCCCATGGCTGTAGTGTTCGGAGGTGGAACACCTGTCGATCTTGGGAAGAACTGGAAAGACGGGAGGAGGATATTAGGCGACGGCAAGACGTTCCGCGGATTGATCGGAGGTACAGTGTGCGGGGTTATCATAGGGCTTATCCAGATGTGGTTTTCTCCTTTGGTGCCGCTGGGAAGCTTCACACTTACGGCTGTCATCACTCTATCCTTCGGCGCATTGCTTGGAGATATGGTAAAAAGTTTTTTTAAAAGACGGCTGGGATACTCCCGCGGGGCGAAACTCCCTCTCATCGACCAGCTGGATTTCGTGGCTGGTGCATGGTTTCTCACTTATGTCTTTGACCCGCGATGGTTTTCCGAGAACTTCCTGTCGTCCCCCTGGATAATTATTACTGTCCTCATCCTTACTCCCCTGTTTCACCGATTGACAAATATTTTCGGATATTACATTAAACTAAAAAAGGAGCCGTGGTAGAATGAAAAGTCTTGCAGAGGCACTGAAAGAATGCGAAGCCATAAAATTCGGGGATTTCACGCTTGCTTCAGGGAAGAAAAGCAGGTACTACGTTGATATCAAAAAAGCGAGCACCAATCCGCAGGTGTTAAAACTTATCGCCCGCCGCATCTCCGATGTACTGGTGCTCCGTTCCATCCGGGTGGATTACGTTGGCGGCGTCGCCCTCGGAGGCGTACCTGTCGCAACTGCCGTCTCGCTTGAGACAGGCTTACCTCTCCTGATGGTCAGGAAAGAGGCAAAAGAGTACGGCACGAAAGGACAGATAGTGGGCGAGCCCGAACGCGGAAAGTCGGTAGTGCTGGTAGAGGATGTGACCACGACAGGCGGCTCTGTGCTGAAGGCAATCCAGACATTAAAAGACGAAGGGCTGTTTATCCGTTATGTTATAGTGGTCGTGGATCGGGAAGAAGGAGCCTCCGGGGCTCTTGCGGATGCGGACGTTGAACTTATACCACTTGTAAGGATAAGTGAACTACTGAAAAATAAAAAATAAAAAGGCTTAAGTTATAGCCCTCAGCAGGTCCTTATCGCGCAACAGACCCAATAGTTTCCTTTCACTTGATATCACGGGTAACTGATCCATCCTGTTGCGCTTCATTTTCCTGGCACAATCGCTCACTTGCGAGCTTAATACCGCGGTCTCAGGCTCACCTTTGTGTTTTAGGATTTCTTTTACAGGTGAGTTTGGCAGCTTGATCTTGGAAACGCTGTAATACAGGCTCATCGTATCCCGCAATGATTCCCATGTCCATGCATCATCGTCCGACCCTGCGGACATGCTTGACATCTCGGTCCTGTCTTCTATTGCGCTTGCGCTGATGAGGTCTTTATCTGAGACCACTCCCAGCAGGTCAAGGTTTGAGTCCAGTATCGGAACGGCCTTAACATCCGCAAGGTCCATAATGGCACCGACTACCACTATAGGAGTATCGCTCCAGACCGAGACAACATTATTGCCGATATATCCGCTGATCGGGCTTGTAATGTTCAGCCTTGCTATCGCGCCTACTATATCCGCTATTGTAATAATGCCCATAAGAGAATGATCCTCGACCACTGGCAGGCGCCGGATTTTCTTTTCTAGGATCACGCGCGCCGCATCGACTATGGATTTATCTGGCGAAATCGTTACCGGGTTCCGGGTCATTAACATAGCTATCTGTTCCTCCTCAGGGTGCTTTAACAGGTCAGTCCGTGTCACAATCCCTGCAAGCTCGCCGTCTTTTACAATAGGGACTCCAGAGATGTGCTTTGTTTTCAGTATCTGGAGTACTTCATCCCTTGAGCCCGGCAGCGCAGCAGAGGCAACCTCCCTGATCATTACTTCATCGACCGTGATGCTTTCCGGAGTATCAGCCATTATAGTTCACCTTTTTACTTTTTTTTCCCGCGAACCACGAGCACAGGTATTTTCGATGTTCGAACCACTTTTTCAGCAACACTGCCCAGCAGGAACCTGTCAAGACCGCTTTTCCCGATTGTTCCCATCACTATAAGGTCTATAGAGTTCTTTTCGGCGAATTTTCTTATTTCCTCTGCTGGATGCCCTTCGACTGTCGCCCGCTCTATCTCAAGACCTTCCGCCCCGGCTTTATCGGCTACATATTTAGTTGCCTCATCGCCTTCCTGCTTTAAAAGTTCATACATGCTTTCCCATGCCGCATCCATGGGTATCGAGGCAAAGGCTGCCGTGTCGATCACATAGATAGCGTATGGTTTTGCTCCGGTGTTCTTCGCCAGTTCTATCCCGTACTCGATCGCACTCTTCGTGTATTCTGAACCGTCCGTTGCGATTAATATTCTATTAAACAATTTGCTTGCCATATGTTCTCTCCTCTGGTACCTATATCAGCCCGATAATATCATCCGGTCTTGCCCGCCTTACTATACTGCCTAATGTATTTCTTATGCCCTGCATGTTATTTGATTTTTTGGTGAGGAACATCAGTCTAGCTTTCTTCCCCTTCTTGATAGAGCCTGATTCTTTTTCGATTCCTAGCACCTTTGCCCCATTTAGCGTGCAGAGCATAAATACTTGTCTATCATCATAAATATTTGTTTTGGCGAGGAACTCCATTTCTGAGAACATATTGACAGAATTCAGCATCACGTTGTCCGTACCTGCCGCAACTAGAATACCTTCTTCAAGCATTTTTCTAACAGGAGGAAGTCCTGAACCTGTGAGGAGATTCGAGCGCAGGCAAACCACGACCGGCATGTTCGCGTCCGAGAGCGCCATGATATCTTTTTTCCCTGCGTGCGTCAGGTGAATAAGGAAATCCGCCCCAAGCTCCAGGGCAGCGGGAATATCGGATGGATCTTTCTCGCCCGCATGTAAGGCAAATTTTTTCTTTTTCTCTTTTGTTTTTCTTACAATAACCTCAATAAGCCCAGCATCTAAATCGTTGGTGCTGCTCAACCCTGTTCCATCGCAGGAATCAAGATAGCTCATATCCTTATCCGAAGGTCTTCCGAATATATGTGCTTTAAGTTTATTTTCTGAGCCAAGCGCATCCCTGAGCGCCTTCACACCTTCAAGTCCACCTTCGCGAAAGTCTGCAAAGGCACATGTGCCTGTTTTTATCATATCCTGCATGGTGGCTCTCATCGAAGAAACGAGGTCCTGGTACGACGTTTGAGCGAGAATCCTGTGTTTTAGCCCATCTGGAGGTCGCACCAGTTCTTCAAGCGGCAGGTAAGGCGGGTCTTTTATCACGGAATCGCCTATGTGGGTGTGCGCGTTCACGAAGCAGGGGGCGATTATTGTGTCTGCGGTGATTTTTCTCTCTTCGATGTCTTTTATTATGCCGTCTTCTATTGTGAGGATGCCGTCGATGGGCTCGAAGTCGTCGCCGAAGATTATGGTACCCTGGAGGGTTTGTTCCATGCTATTTTAATTTCTTTTATAATATTTGCGTTTTTCGTTTGAGTGTTATTCTAATACGAATACCTCTCCTCCTTCCACGGATCCGCGCTGTTGCTGTACCCCCTCTCTTCCCAGAAACCGGGCTGCTGCTCCTCAGTGAACACCACCCGCCTCACCCATTTTGCGCTCTTGTACGCGTATTTCCTCGGAACCACAAGGCGCAGCGGTCCGCCGTGGGCGGGTTCAAGCGGCTTATCATCAAAGTTATAGGCAAAAAGCACGTCAGGCTCCATTAAATCTGCAAGGGGCAGGCTGGTGGTATATCCGGCATCAGCCTCTATCGTAGCAAAAAGGGCGTTGCTTTTAGGTTTCACAAGCCTGGCAACATCGCTGAAGCGTACACCTTCCCATTTCAAATAAATTTTGCTCCATCCTAATACACAGTGAAAATCGCTAACTTGCGCGGTTCTTTCCAGAGCCAGGAACTCATCATACGTTAACTTTACCGGATTTTCAATTAAGCCCTCAACTCGGAAATCCCATGTTTCCTTATCAAATTCAGGCATTTTCCCGAAATGCAGGATAGGAAAATCCGTTTTCAATTGCTGGTGCGGCGGAAGTCTTTCCATAAAAACCACTCAAATGATAGAATGTCAATACTGGTATTAAGCTTATACGCATGGTCGGTTTTCGTATCCGATTGGCGGGATATACTGATGATTATTGCAGTTTATTATTCGAGCCTCTGGAACAATACATATACATACGGCCTTGGCTGACCCGAAGGCATATAATGCGTGTAATCAAAATAATCAAGAAGGCTGAAATCCTCTCCTAAGAATTCTGCCAGCATGTTCTGGTCATAATTTTTGACATTCAAACCGCTGCATTTTTTTGCACCCTTTAATGAAAAAGTAGCAATAATGACATAACCGCCTTTTTTGATCCCTCTCTTTAGTGTAGATAAATACATTTTCTGCTGGTCCTCTTCTAATAAAAAATGTAATACCGCCCTATCATGCCACACAGCGATATCCCTTAAATTCCGGATATGGATCGGCTGGGTAATATCGTCTACTATCCATCTTACCAGGGAGGCTTTCTCTTTGCCTAATCTTTCTTTTATCTTGTTCAAAGCGATTTCACTTATGTCCGTAGCAATGATATTGCTGAATCCCTGGTTAATGAGATAATCCACAAACGTTGATGCGCCAGCTCCCACATCTAATATAGATTCATCTTTATTTATGCGACATTCAGATAGTAATTTTATAGAGGACTCAGGTATTTCTTCGTACCAGGTCAGCTCATCTGCATCTAATGCCTCATAAATTTCATCCCAGTGTTCTTTCATTGAATCGTTCATATATACTTTTCATGGTGTTAGCTGTTCTCTGGAATTAAATGTTTCCATCTCGCAAAATCAAATGTCTGATCGAAATCAAAAACCCTATTCCACAAAAGGATTCCCTGATTTCAAGATCACATCTGCGACCTCCGGTCTCATTGAATCCGCAGGCGGTCTCTTCCCGCTCTCTATCATCTGCCTCATCTTTGTGCCGCTAAAATCTATTCTGTCGTTATGCGGACATACCTTGTCGTTGGTTATCCCGCCGCATTTGTTGCAGTGGAAGAACGACATGAAGAACATTGGTTCGATCCCGATATCGGGGAACTCCTTGAATATCTCCTGTGCTGCATACGGGTGGTAGTAGCTTCCCACGCCTGCATGGTCTCTGCCGATGATGAAATGCGTACACCCGTAGTTCTTCCGCACGATTGCATGGAATATAGCCTCCCTCGGACCTGCGTAGCGCATCTCGGTCTGAAAGATTCCCAGCACCACCCGGTCCTTGGGATAGTAATTGTCGATAAGCACTTCGTAGCTCTCAAGGATTACCTCGTCCCTGAAATCGCCTTTCTTCTTCTTGCCTATGACAGGGTTGATGAACAGCCCGTCCACCATCGTGAGCGCGGATTTTTGCAGGTATTCATGACCGAGGTGAGCAACGTTCCTCGTCTGGAACCCGACTACTTTTTCCCATCCTTTTTCCTTAAAGAGATTCCTTGTTTCCGCGGGCTTCATCGCGTACTTATAGTAAGGGGTTTGTGATTCGTTTACCAGGCTTATTTTCCCGCCAAGAAGCTTATCTTTCATGGAATATGTCTTCGCAACTCCCGGGTGCGCGGCATCATTCGTCCCGAACACCTGTTCCGCATAGGCTCTTTTATCGTAGCCGAATTTTTCTTCCACATGCACTACTGCAACCAGGTGGTCATTGTTCTTCAGGAGAACCTCATCCCCCTCTTTTATGCCGTTATTATCGGTATCAAGCACGATGGGGAGCGTCCAGGGAAGACCGTTTGAGAGCCGTTTATTATAGAGGATGCTGTCAAAATCCTCGCGGCAGTTGAAACCCTCAAGAGGACTGAACAGCCCCGATGCAATGTTCTCTACATCTTTCATCAGGTCGGGGCTTATGGGAACGCTCTGGTATTCAGAAGCCTGTTCGATGATCTTTTTTCGTTTCTGTTCAGTTAAAGTCCTGTTGATTAACTTTCCGCCGTGAGGTTTTATTTGAGTCATTTATAATCCCAGATTTTGCGCTCAATTGTAATTTCTGTTTAATAATTGTTTGCGAAGGGGCAAAAGGGAAAATATATATGCAAAATAGGCAAAAAAATTCAATGCTGTAAAATTATTTTATCCTCTGATATTTTCACCATTTTTCATGACTTCAGCAGCCTTTCAACATATTCCAGTGACTTTTGCTGCTGTTTTAAGGTCACGTTTCCCTTTATCCTATGCTCCATAAGCAGATCAAGCATCTCTCTTAGGCTCACATCTGCAAGCTCAGAAGCTTCCCTTAGAGTTATTTTCCCATCCCTGTAAAAATTTATCGTGTCCATGACTATACGTTATTCCTCATCTGAATTAAATCATGCACTTAATACAACGGTGGAGTCAGATAAATAACTACTTCTTCACATTCCCCGCATGCAGCCCGCACTCTTTCTTCGTCGCATCCTCCCACCACCAGCGCCCTTCGCGCTCGTGCTGTCCCGGCAGAGTAGGTCTTGTGCATGGTTCGCATCCGATGCTGACATACCCCTTCTCATGCAGTTTGTTGTAAGGAACATTGTTCTCACGAATGTAATCCCATACCTGCTTTGATGTCCAGTTCGCAAGCGGGTTGAATTTAATAAGATTGCCCATGCCGAAAGTGGGGTCTTTCTGGATTACAGGCACGTTCGCTCTCGTCCCGGGGCTCTGGTCTTTGCGCTGCCCTGTTATCCAGGCATCTACCGTATTGAGGGCGCGCTTGAGTGGATCGACCTTGCGTACATCGCAACATTCCTTGTGACCGTTTTTATAGAAAGAGAACAGCCCCTTCTCCTTTACGAGCTTTTCCGTAGCGTCGCGGTTGGCAAAGAATACCTCGATATCAATATTGTAAGTGTTCCTGACCTCTTCGATGAACTGGTAGGTCTCAGGATGCAGGCGCCCCGTATCAAGCGTAAAACCCGGAAGTTCTTACCGGTTTTTTTTGCCATATCGACCAGTACCACATCCTCTGCACCGCTAAATGAGATCGCGATGTTCTTGAACTTTCCAACCGCTAATTCAACGATCTCCTGCGGAGAGCAATTATCATATTCTTCTGCCAATTTTTCAATGTTGAGTATTTCTGACATGTATCCACCTTATCCCAGTATCTCTTTCCTGAAAGTCTCAAATCCCACACGGTCAATGCAGTCGCCGAATCTCTCGCCAACGTGGGTATTCTTCTTTGACCAGTTGATTATTTTCCTGAATATTGCTATCGCTTCCTGCGGGGATTTTGCATCTACCAGCTCTCTTCCGAGTTTCGGATGTTTCCCTATCTTCCCGCCGACAAAGAGCCTGTAGCCTTTCCATTCCTCGGTAATGAGGTCTGACGGGCAGGCTCCGACACAGGCGCCGCAGAGGTTGCATTTGTCCCAGATAATCTTTGCCTTATCGTCTTCCACGACAATGGCTTTCTCGGGGCACATGAACGTGCATGTCCCGCAGCCCGTGCAGTCCTGTGTATAGATGGCGGGCTTGAGTATTCCCATAGCACCAAGGTCATTTTCCTGCGGCTTGGCGCAGGCGTTGGGGCATCCTGTCACTGCGAATTTTATCTTGACCGGCATATCTTCCCCGAAAAATTCCCTATCAAGCATGCCTCCCATGCCGTAGGTATCTATGATGCCGTAATTGCATTCAAGGTTTCCGGGGCAGGAAAGGATATTGCGCACACGCGGTCCGCATGAGCCCGGCGGCGTGCCGTTGTCCTCAAGCTCTTTCGTGATGGCATCGAGGTTGTGGATATCCACATTGGGGATCTGTATCCCCTGGCGCGTGGTTATATGAATGTATCCTGTTCCGTATTTCTTTGCTATTTCACTGATTCCCGCAAGCTGCTCGCAGGTCACATTGCCGCAGGGCATGCGAAGCCTGACCACGAACAGGTCTTTCTGCTTCTGCTTCATGTAACCGGATTTTTTTAGTGTTCCTACGTCAAGTTTTTCAAGACTCATGGACTTCCTCAATAATCGTTATGATATTTATGCAATTCTGGGTACTAAGTCTTGGAAGTTTAAATATACCTGATGAATGCGGCAATATTTGTAAGTAAAACTCACGTCACTTCGGTAATGTCCTATTAATCGTGGTCTATTTAAATGCTTAATTGAATAAACATGTAATATGGCTGGAGCATAAAAATGAGCCACAGAGGCACTGAGAGCTTTTTTTGAAATATTTCTCTGCGTCTCTGTGCCTCTGTGGCGATTGTTTTTTATATAGGTCACAAAATTTAGGACACCATCGTTACTTGCATAGCACAGTATCGAAACCTATATACTGAGAACAGCATAAATTATTAGTTGAAAATATTTGGGGAATAATATGGAAAACAGCATCCTCTGGCTCAATAAAACTGAAGTTGAATCGCTCCTTGATATGAAAGGCACGCTCAAAGTCGTGGAAGAAGCGTTCAGGCAGCACGGGCTCAAGAAAGTCCAGATGCCTCCGAAGCTGTATCTCTTCTTCAAAAAGCACAACGGCGACCTCAGGACGATGCCTGCATACCTTGAGGAGCAGGATATTGCAGGTGTAAAAATAGTGAACGTACATCCTGATAACCCGAAAAAAGGATTTCCTACAGTGATGGCGCTAGTCATCCTGAACTCGACCGAGACCGGGGCGCCTGTCGCAATAATTGACGGCACGTACCTCACCGATATGAGAACTGGCGCCGCTGGCGGCGTTGCTGTGAAATACCTTGCGCGGCGAAACTCAAAGACGATAGGTTTTGTGGGTACAGGGAACCAGGCAAAGACCCAGCTTCTTGCGATAAATGAAGTTATCGATCTTGAGGAGGTCAAAGCCACAAGTACTTCCGAAAAAGGTACTCTTGCTTTTAAAGATGAAATGGAAAAGACGCTCGGCTGCGATGTAACTCCTAAGAAAAGTATCAGGGAAGTGTGCGATTGCGATATCCTTGTCACGACCACGCCTTCAAGGGAGCCGATAGTGATGAACGAGTGGATCGCGGAGGGAACGCATATCAACGCGATAGGCGCGGATGCGCCCGGGAAAGAGGAGCTTGACCCCGATATACTGAAGCGCGCAAGGATAGTGGTGGATGATATCCCGCAGGCTTCGCATTCAGGCGAGGTTAATGTGCCGCTGTCAAAGAAACTGATCACGGAAAAGGACATCTGCTGTGAAATCGGCGAGGTAGTCGCTGGCAGGAAAAAAGGAAGGACGAAGGATTCTGACATCACGGTGTTTGATTCGACAGGACTTGCGATACAGGATGTGGCGACAGCGGATATGGTGTACAGGGAGGCGTTGAAGGCGAATATGGGGATAAAATTGCAGCAGTTCTAACAATACCT
>NZ_FZMP01000197.1 GCF_900196725.1 Candidatus Methanoperedens nitratireducens
GGTAAGTTATTTACGCACAGATCCTTAGTATCATTCGCAAACAGATATTTTGTTTTGTGCTCGATCACACAGGAAATTACAATCGAATCTGTCTTTGAAATACCCTTTAAATATGTATTGTTTAGAACATCTACCTTGAGCAAAAGCTTGGAATCGAATATCTGAGCTATAATTTCAGCATCCTTATGACCTTCTTCTCTACCTTCTACAACAGCTTCTCTGAATACTTCATATGGGCAAATCAGCTCGCCCTCTATGTTTTCTAAAAGTTTGATCGCATCAATCTTGGCAAGCGAAATCAAAGTAGAAGTATCGATAACTATTTTCATACAATCTTATTTATTTTTCCATCTCCACCACTTCATTGAACCCTGAAATGGAAAGTTTTCTACCATGTAATTGTACGAATCTCTGAAATTACCACTTTTCGTAAATAAATGATGGTAAAAAATTGTACACCACGCTGCAACATCAAAAGATTCAATGTCCTTCATAGGTGCTATAAGCGAGCTTGCTTTAGTCCTTTCTAAGAATTCTTTAGCGAAACCTGCTCGTCCTAATTTGCATCCTGTTATTATTACCCCTCTTCCTTTTAGATGGTCACTTTCAAAAAACTCATCAGAACAAATAACTTGTTCATCAGGAAAACCGCCAATATAAAATTTTCCGTCTTCATCGCCTTCATATCCGTGACAGGAGATATGAACTACTTTGAAATTATTGTCGTTTAGTTTATCAAAAAAATCCTCTTTACCTTTTATGTTTTCAATTCTAAGCCTGTCTTTTTCAAGAAAAATTTTTAAAAAATTATATAACGTTGCACCTTCACCTAATTTTTCTTTTTTTGGAATACATTCAAGTATATGTACACCATTTGCCAAAGGCATAACATCACCAAGGTTCCCCCAAAAGATTAGATACAATATAAAGATTTCTTACTTGCTCTCTTAATAATCAGACGAATTTTGACAGCCCATCAGTCGCAGACTTGACAGAACCTGTTTTAGATTAAACACCGATTCATTTTAACACATTCTCTTCAAACGATACATTAAAGTCGGTACACTGATATTAAGTCCAAAAACACCCTGAGGGCGCGTGGCCTAGACCGGATATGGCGGCAGCCTCCTATTCTTTTCAGGAGAGAGCTGTAGGTCGGGGGTTCAAATCCCTCCGCGCCCGTTCTTATTCGATGGTAGCTATGCATTATCATGTTATTCTGACAAAAGAATGCAACCTTAACTGCAACTACTGCGGAGGCGGTAGCGACTCCCCTCCAAAGGAAATCCAGTATTCTATTTCCGACCTCAGCTCGTTCGTATCCCAGGACGAAGCGCCAGTTATCGAGTTCTACGGCGGCGAACCGCTTTTGCGGATTGGAACTATGGAAAAAATAATGGACGCAATACATGCGCGTTTCGTTATCCAGACAAACGGGATGTTTTTAGATAGGGTGAAGCCGCAGTATTTAGAGAAATTCCATTCAATCCTCGTTTCTATTGACGGAACAAAAGAAATGACCGACAGCAACCGCAGCAGCGGCGTGTACGATAAAATAATGCAGAATATAAGTATGATCAGGCAAAGAGGCTTTTCCGGTGACCTTATAGCAAGGATGACAGTGCCGCAGGATACCGATATTTATGATAACGTATTGCATCTTGCAAACCTGAAAGCCTTTGACCATGTCCACTGGCAGCTCGGGTTTGAGATGTTCTGGGAAAGCGGGCTGGATGATGGTGCCGGGCTTGAAAACTGGATTGACTCATATAATGCAGGCATTTCTTCACTTGTGGACTGGTGGGTTGAAGAGATGGCGCAAACAGGTAAGGTTCCCGGAATTGTCCCTTTTATCGGTGTTATGAAATCACTTCTCTGCGGTGCACCCTCGCGACTGCGGTGCGGCTCAGGTATTGATTTTTTTACGATAATGCCAGACGGCAGGATTTCTGCTTGCCCTGTTTCTATTGATTTTGATTTCTCGGTAGTTGGTTCAATACATAATGCTGCTCCTGCCTTCCTTTGTGATAAGGCATGTGTGGGTGAACCCTGCACATCCTGTGATATTTTCAATATCTGCGGAGGTCGGTGCCTTTTCGTGAACCGCGCGCAGGATATGCTGAGGAAGAATGGATATACGCTTATCTGCTCGACCGTGAAGCACCTGATACGGGAGTTGCAGGCTGCTGCTCCGCGTATTCGTAATCTGATTGATAGTGGTGTTTTAGAGAGAAAGGATTTCGAATACCCGGAATTTAATAAAGGGTGTGAGATTATACCCTGAAACTGCTTTGAGCAACCAATAAATGTATATTAACAACGATCTCAGGGAGAGTCTAAAAGCGAGCTGCACAGAGCTTCTTTTATAAACAATAGTTAATATAAGGAATCGACTTATGGTCTATAGTGAATACATTTATACATCATAGAGTTACTGTAAGGATTATAACAAAAATTCGGAGGTACTAAACAAATGACTGATATATTGAATAAAATCGGAATAGGAAAAGAAAACGTCTCAGTACATAAATCCACACAGGAAATGTATGAACGCACTTCCAAAATGAACATACCAACGCTTTTTGACCGCTACAATGCCCAGCAGCCGCAGTGCACATTCGGTGCGCAGGGGATTTGCTGCCAGTTGTGCAGCCACGGACCCTGCAGGATAACCAACAAAGCATCCGCAGGCATATGCGGCGCAACCGCTGATGTCATTGCAGCCAGGAACTTCCTGCGGCTCACGGCAGGAGGCGCGGCAGCCTATACCCATCACCTTGAGATGGTCGCAAGGACGCTCAAAGCCGCCGCGCAGGGAAATACCACATTCAAGATACAGGACCCTGCCAAGCTCAGGGCGGTCGCAGGAGTCCTCGGACTTGA
This sequence comes from Candidatus Methanoperedens nitratireducens, assembly GCF_900196725.1. Classification (GTDB taxonomy): domain Archaea; phylum Halobacteriota; class Methanosarcinia; order Methanosarcinales; family Methanoperedenaceae; genus Methanoperedens; species Methanoperedens nitroreducens_A. Next base: position 2,884 of record NZ_FZMP01000197.1, read on the forward strand.
TACTTCAAAGTCAACCGAGGAACTTGCAATCGCACTGGCTGATGCGGTTCTTGCTGAAGTGAAAAAGAGCGCGGACGAGCCGCTGCTACTTGTTGAGAAATTCGCGCCAAAGACGAGGCTTGAAGCATGGAAGAAGCTCGGTATCATGCCCGGAGGCACATATGCTGAGATCGGCGACGCCATGACAAAGACCATGACTTCTATCGATACAGACCCTGTGGATTTGCTGCTCACCACGCTCAGGGTGGGAATAGCTACCGGATACATGGGTCTTGTTGCCACTATCACTCTACAGGACATACTTCTTGGAACACCATCGCCCACCCATTCTTCGGCAGACCTTGGCATCATAGACCCGAAAGCCGTAAACATCGTGGCTCACGGGCATATCCCCCTCATGGCGACGGCAGTCATCAGCACAGCACAGAGCCCTGAGATGCAAAAGCTCGCAAAAGAAGCAGGTGCAAGCGACATAAAAATACTGGGTTCTATGTGCACAGGACAGGAACTCATGCAGCGTTCAGCCGGAAGCGCAAAAGGATTTGCCGGGCAGACGGGCAACTGGATAAACCAGGAATACCTCGTTGCTACAGGCACGATTGATCTTGTGATGATGGACCTCAACTGCTCCACACCCGGTCTCAAATCCATGGCGGACCATTTCCACACAAAAGTCATTTCGGTAGATAAACTCGTCAGGATGGCGGGAGTGACGGACCATCTTGATTTCACGCCTGAGAAAGCGGATGAGCAGGCAAAGCAAATCATCAGGATGGCAATCGATGCCTACAAGAAGAGGAATAACGGCAAGGTGCACATTCCCAAATACAGGTCTGAAGTCATGGCAGGCTTCTCTGTTGAGAGCTGCAAGGCAGCGCTCGGAGGAAGCTGGAATCCCCTCATTGATGCCATCAAGGCAGGAAGCGTCAAAGGTATAGTTGCAGTTGTGGGCTGTACCACGGCAAAGACGAAACACGATACAGTTTCAGTCAAACTGTCCCGCGAACTCATCAAGCGCAATATTCTCGTGATAAACGCAGGATGCGTCAGTTCAGCCACGCAGATAGAGGGGCTGATGAGACCTGAGGCTGCAGAACAGGCTGGTGAAGGCCTGAAGGCTGTCTGCAAGTCGCTTGGCATCCCGCCGTGCATCAACTACGGTTCATGTGTTGATATAGGCAGGATAGGCGTTGCAGTAACGGAGATCGCCGCTGCACTGGGAGTAGACCCGAGCGCCCTGCCTGTCGCAGCTTCAGCGCCGGAATACCTTGAGCAGAAAGCCGTTGCAGACGGAGCCTTCGCAGTCGCCTTCGGGCTCCTGCTGCATCTTGCGCCTGTACCGCCGGTCACGGGTGCGCCGCTTGTTGCAAAAGTGCTCACGAACGATGTTGAGGCGCTGACAGGCGGAAAGGTGCTTGTCGAACTTGATCCGGTCAGGGCGGCAGATGCGATCGAAGCGCACATCAACGCGAAGAGAGTGGCGCTGGGACTGCCGGTATAACCGATAACAGGGCATTAACAACGGGCATTAACAACGAACTCACAGCGAACTCAATACGAACTCACGACGACCTGAGTTCGTACCAGTTCGTACAAGTTCGTTTTTAAATTTTTTCAAATTCACTGTCTGGCACAGGCTGACTGAAGTACGTAAGCTGTACCAATCCTGTATCAAAAGCCCGGCTTTTTTGGAAGCTCAACTTTCTCGTTGGCAAAGGTGCACAAAATAACGGGATACCCTCGCCAAGTACGATGGGATGCACAGAGATAACGAACTCGTCTATCAGGTCATGGCTCATGAAGGATTGGATGACTTCCGACCCCCCAACCAGCCAGATATTCTTTCCTGTGCCGCTTTTTAGTCCCTTAACGAAGCTTTCGATTTCGCCTGAGATGAATGTCACATGTTCGTCCCGCCCATCTCCGTGGGTTCTTGAGAATACGAAGCATTGGATGCCTTTGTACGGGTACTCTCCGAACGACAGCACCTGCTCGTAGGTGCGCCGCCCCATCAAGATGGTATCAACACCGGCGAGAAAATCCGCGTAGCCATAATCCTGGTCTGTGAATAACCAGTCCACAGCGCCCGAAGTCCGCGCAATATAGCCGTCCAGGCTGGATGCAATGAACAGAATGACTTTACGCATAGTTCTACATATCTATTAATTCAGCTTTTCTTTTCCTCTTTCGGCGGTATGAGCGACCGCGCCGTGTTATATACGAACATATAGATTGCCAGAAGCGAGAGCGCACCGAAAGCAATAGTCCAGAGCCTGTAGCCATCGCCTGAATACCTGTAAGGCATTGTGAACGCAAGCCCCACGATGCCGATGTTCTGGAGCCAGAACTGGAGCTCTGCCAGCCGGGGGCTGTGCAGATCAGTACCTGCAAACACAGGCAGCAGGTGGTAGCCCACCCCGAATATCATCATGGATACCCAGCCTATCAGCAATACATGAGCATGGGATGGTGTGAGAGGTGTCTGATTAAACACCATAACAACTCCCATGGTGCTTCCGATTACAAGGTAAACCAGGCTTGCCCAGGCGAACTTCAGCGGTATCTCCATAATACCTTTCTTTTTTATCCCTTCAGCTATCTTGCGCCAGCCCTGCTGCCCTGTTCAATTCATCAAGCAATTGTTCGATGTTCACCCTGTGCATCCTGCAAAAGAACTCAAGGGTCTCTGAAGGCAGTCTGCTCACGTATTTGGGCATGCCGTGTTTGATAAAGACATCCCGCGTTTGCGGGTATTTTGTTATCACTTCATTCAGCTTGTTACCTTTGTTAATCTTTTCAGCCATGGCTTCCTCCACTTCCACTATTATTCATTAATTTCAATCTGCCTTTTGATTATATAAAGGTTTGTTTGAAACACTGAAATACAGGCTAAGAAATTTTGATATCTATTTTCCATATAAGAAACAAAGTGTTATAGACATTTATAGTGGCAGAAAAGAAATATTTTAAGACTTCAGATTTTTTTTAACGACAGGTATAAATAGCACTATCATAATTATATCGATTATTATATGGTCGTACGGGAATCGAGATATATGACTTAAATACCGCAATCAGAGTGCGGTGTAACTGTTTAAAAAGGAGTAGGTGAAGTTATCCTGCCTGTCAGGAGTTGGAGGACTTAGGTCGATAATCGATTACAAAAAGGAGGAAATTATAATGGAAAACAGAAGAGATAAGACCAGAGAGATCAGGACCCGCCCTGATAAAAATAACGATTTCAATATAGAGGGGCAGGTAACGATAGAATCGATAAAGGATATACCCGGCGATATGAAGCTTAAGGCTTATGCTTTTGATATCGCTGGAAGATTATTGGGCACAGGTGATCTGGATCCAAAAGGGAGCTTCAATGTTGAGGTTAATCTTGGTGAGCCGGCTGATGTGGAACTGCTTATAGGCCCTGCAGATGATCCAAAGATGTTACGAAAATCATCTGCTTACAATCAGACTTTTAAGGCGAATGACTGGAAAATTGAAAATAAAAAGTTCCGGCTGAAAACAGACATATTCATATCTAAAGATATATGGTGGCCCTGGCGACCTGTCTGGGTATGCGTATCAGGCCATGTACGTAAAGTTAAGACTAAGGATAGCCCTGCCGAAATTTGTCCTGTCCCTTACGTTAAAGTGGAAATCTTTGATGTGGACCGCGAGAGTTGCTGGTGGCCATTTATAGTTCGCAAGTGGGATATTCTCTTAGACCGGCCAGTAATACGTATCCCCGAGCTGATTGAAGAAGTCCCTCCCAAACCGGGACCAGGTCCGGTCGAGATATCAAGAGCATCTGGCGCAAGACTATTGAATCGCTGGGAAATGGTTTCCCTTAACCCGCAGCCATTGCCTCCGGCAGAGGGAATCACACAAATGACAATGTCCCGTGTGGGTGAAACGAAGACAATTGAATCAAGCACTGCGTCCCGTATTGATAAACTGACGCTGACATCCAGGATCCCTCCCTGGTTGATATTCCCGCGATGTTTCTATAGCAAGCAATTGGTGAGCGAGACGTACACTGATTGCAGTGGTTATTTCCGCAGTTGCTTCAAATGGTGGCCTTTCCATTTCCGCATGGGTCGTCTCCGGCTGGATGCACGTCCCGATATAATAATTAAGGTCACGCAGGTGATTGACGGCGTATCGACTGTTATTTACATGGATCCCTATACAAGTACTCGCTGGGATGTGACAAACGCTCACATCGACCTGTACCTGGATGATGATGAGGTACAGTGTGGAAGCGCTTATTGTGGTGGGAGACCGGAGGGTACAAGTGTATTCTTTACACGGATTGGCGATGATGAGGTATATAAGATCAATCAGGCAACCGGTCTTTATGCACAGCCGCCTTACAGTAATGTGGCATATGGGGGGACCATGCTTCTCTACGGCCAGTTTGGCGATTCCCTGAGCGATGGTGTCCCTTTACGCTATTACCGCCTCTCTTATAGCAAAGATGGAGTTAACTTTACGCCAATTACAGCCAGTCTGGCAGATACCCGTGTAAATAAGGCCACGCTGGTAAGTGAGAGCCATACCCTTGGCCCGCAGGCAGTTAATGGGGTTCCCGCTTTGTATGAGGTAAGGAACTTTGCCGGCTATTACTGGTATAATCCTGATTGGATTGGTACGTGGCACAGCTGGCTGGCTGAAGCAGATACCGATAAATACATCCTTCGTCTTGAAGTGTTCGACGAAAACGGTGTTAAACTCACTTCGGCTCAGGTAGATTACCGTGATGGCACTGTTGCACCTCCGGCTGTATTGCCGCCCATGACAGATCATTGCGACCTGGTAATTACACTGGATAACAAGCCTCCAGTCGTAGATCTGACAGTTCCTGCAGTACTCAATGAATGTGGAGTGATCCCATGGAGTGCAGTACCTCCGCTTAATTTCAACGTCCATGTTTCACAGGAGAATAAACGGTTGCATTCATGGGGCCTGCAATACACGAAGGGAGTCAATCCAACTGTGCATGTACTGGATGGCGGCAGTTCCAATAACGGCACGCCGGATACTGTGAATAAAACTATAGATGGCACGGCATCACCGACAGGGATTAACATGCTAAGCGGTGTTACCTCGACATGCGCTTTTGCGCTTAAGTTATGGGCTTATGCGCATATTCGCAACGGTCGCTACTTTATTTACTACGTGGAACAAATAAAGGCTATAGCTATCGAGAAGTGTCCACCCTGCCCCAAACCGCCATTGGCTTGAAATCTTTCAGACTATAGACTGCAGCATATGCGGCTCTACCGGGGTACAGGCTGCGGTCATTATTTTTAACATTGTTTTGAAATTTGTTCAACAGCTTCAGGCTTAATTGGAATATACAGCTCTTCTCACAGCCTCAATAGTGGCATCAATCTCAATAGGCTTTGGACATACTGCAAGCACATGCTCGGAATCCTTCAAAAGATGTCCTGTAGTAACACATACCACGCTCTCATCCTTTTCTATTACGCCCATATCAACAAGCTTTCGCAGCCCTGCTATCGAAGACGCGCTTGCAGGCTCAACCCCAATCCCTTCAAGTGCAGCAAGCTCCTGCTGCGCCCTGATTATCTCGTCATCCGAAACGGTTTCAGCAGTCCCACCCGATTCCCTTATCGCATTTAGCGCCTTGATAGCATTCACAGGGTTGCCTATGCGGATTGCAGTAGCTACGGTCTCAGGTTTGTCTTCCGGGGTTATCATGGCTGCATTATTTTTGATGGCTCTTACAACAGGGCTTGCGCCCTCCGCCTGTATGCCTGTCATTTTCGGCACGCCATCGATAATGCCGAGGCGCTTGAATTCCCTGAACCCTTTGTATATCGCCGTGATGTTCCCTGCATTCCCCACAGGCAGCACAAGCCTGTCAGGTGCACGCCATCCAAGCTGGTCTGCAATCTCAAACGCAATGGTCTTTTGTCCCTCAAGCCTGTAGGGGTTAACGGAATTCAGAAGGTAGAATCCTTCTCTGTCGCAGAGGTCGCGCACAAGCTTCAACGCATCATCGAAATTTCCCCTGATGCTCAGTACCTTCGCGCCGTGCATGAGCGCTTGCGCAAGCTTTCCGAGCGCCACCTTGCCTGATGGAAGAAGAACTACTGCAGGAACTCCAGCCCTGGCGCCGTATACGGCAAGCGAGGCTGAAGTATTCCCTGTAGAGGCGCACGCTACGGTTTCCTTCCCAAGCTCCAGCGCCTTCGTAACGCCCACCGTCATTCCCCTATCCTTGAACGAGCCTGTGGGGTTCATGCCTTCATGCTTGACATAGACCTCTTTCATGCCAATGCTTTTTGCAAGCCTGTCCACGCGGTAAAGCGGTGTCCCGCCTTCGTGCAGGGATATCGGCTCCCTGGTTATAGGCAAAAGCGCGCGGTATTTCCAGACCGAAAGAGGGCCTTTCAGGTCTTTTTTAGTGATATGTATATTTGAGTAATCATAGACCACATCGAGAAGACCGCCGCAGGTACAGGTGTATATGACATCGGTTGGCTGGTATTTCCTGTGGCATTCGATGCATTCAAGGTGGTACATAAGTTACTCTCTCAATAGAATGGTAAGGCTTATAGATTTTGATGAGATTATCAGAGTAATTTAAAGATAACAATCGGAATAATAAATCCGATCAGTGAACCAATGATAACTTCGATCAACGTATGATCTCTGGTTATAATACGGGCTGCACAAACGAATGGGACGGATAGGAATAACAACCATCCCAGCATACTGTTAAAAATCAGGGCGATAGCTGCTGTTGCGGTAATGGCTGCAGCGTGACCGCTAACCTTGAGCATAAATGTTAAACAATAGAATACAACGATTATCATGAACATCGTTATATAATATGAATATACGACCCCGGGTAAGTTTAAGAATTTAGCCAGGATAATGGGACATACAATAGATATGATTACCGCGATAAACAGTAATGGATTGGTCCGTTCCCGCCTATTTACGAACGTAGTATCCTTGATATGGCCATGGGCGGCCAGGTAACGTATAGAAAGCCTGGATACAAAAATGCTGACCCCATAAAGGATTAAAAATGGGATAATCCACTTAGCAATGGGCTTTTTTTCTCCCATTACTAACCATAATTGCAAGGCAAGGATAGTTTCAGGAGATATTATTTTCCCTATTAACCCAGCAGGTTTTACCAGGACATGGTTTATTCTTTTATCCACGTCTACACCCTTTATTTTTGATATTATAGTTTAACTATCCATTCACGGTAGCATATATCTCCATGGTTTTTTACCTGATAGAATACCCGGGGATATGCCCAAACCATAAGGCATAGAAGACTGTGTATATTTAAGGATGCGTTAATACTTTCGCGCGATCATATAGTCCGCAAGCCCGATAAGTATGTTCTTTGCCTCAGTTTCAGGAAGCGCTTTCAGCATGGATTTCCCTTCCTCTATAAAACCGATGGCTTTCGTCATGGCATAATCGATGGAACCCGATTCCTTCAGCACGGTGAGCGCAGCCGCAACCTCGCTTCGCGTGGCATTATACTTCCCGAGAGCTTCGATGGTGACCCCTCTTGAGAGCGCATGGATGACAATAAGTGTGCGCTTCCCTTCGATGATGTCCCCGCCCTGTGCTTTTCCGAGGATTTCCTCAGGAGTTATAAGATCTATCACGTCATCGTATATCTGGAATCCGACACCGGTCTTGATGCCGAAATTCCAGAGCGCCCTGGATACATCCCTGTTCCCGCCCGATAATATGGCTCCGATCTTCACGGCTGCTGCGAAAAGCACAGCGGTCTTTTTCTCCACCATCCGCATATACTCTTCTTCTTTCACATCCTTCCTTGTCTGGAAGTCCATATCCATCCACTGACCTTCACATATGTCAGTACAGGTTTTGGAGAGGAGTTCGATGCTTTCAACTATCTGTGCAGGCTCGCTTTTGGTGCAGGACAGGATCTCAAATGCCTTCGAGTAAAGGGCATCGCCGGCGATGATCGCCCTTGGTACCCCCCATTTTTTATGGACTGTCGGAAGCCCCCTGCGGAGATCGGCTTCATCCATGATATCATCATGAATCAGAGTGAAATTATGCACAAATTCAACTGCCAGCGCTGCCGGCAGCATATTTTCCGGTTTGCCGCCCACAGCCTCTGCCGCAAGTAAAAGCGCGCTTGGTCGAAGCCTTTTCCCTCCGGCGTCAAGCAGGTGGCGCATTGCCTGATATAGCTCATCGGGTGGCGTGATCGGAAGGAATTTAGGTATGGCTTCGTCCACCAGTTTGGCTCTTTTCCGGAGGGCTTCCTCTATCATAAAGCTCGGCCTCGCCTGAACATGATTTCCCTGAAGTTTTTCATAGGATCATTTCCTCACCGTTCCTCATTATATGCACAGTATCCCCGAAAACGTATCCGGCGTCCTCCGCCATCTCGACATAGCTTGAGTGCATCTCCATATTCCCGTGCGAGGGTACGACCTGCTCCGGGGATATCATCCTCAGCAGTTCCCAGTGGTCTTCCCTTGAAGCATGACCTGAAACATGGACATTATCGTATATGCGCGCCCCCGCCATCTTAAGTTTGGTTTCAAGCGCATACCTGTTCGCCAGAGTCATGGGGTTGGGGATGGCGTTTGCCGAGAAAATGACCTTATCCCCGGAGTCTATCTTAAAATGCGTCTCCCCGTTAGCGATCCTTGTAAGAATGGAATCAGGCTCGCCCTGGTGACCCGTGACTATCGGGAGGTATTTTTTCTTTCCATCCTGGGAAATGCGCCTCAGGGCTTTATCCACAGCATTCCGGCTTCCGTGTATTTCCAGGTTTTTGGGAAAATCTATGTATTTCATGTCCCTGGCTATTGAAAGGTAGCGTTCCATCGACCTGCCAAGCAGTACGGGAATCCTGTCCATCTCTTCGGCAGCCTGGATTATAGCATTAATGCGCGCCACATGGGATGAGAAAGTGGTAATTATGACGCCGGACTCTGTCTCCTCGGTCCCCAGAAGCACATCGCGCACAAGGTCCCTGGCTATCCGCTCCGACGGCGTCTTCCCTGAGTGACCTGAGTTCGTGCTCTCGGTGATCATGGCTTTAACACCCTCTTTTCCAAGTTTTTTCAACCTCTGGAAATCCGGGGGTTCACCTATCGTAGGTGTGCGGTCTAATTTGAAATCGCTTGCATACAGTACAACACCCTCAGGCGTGTGGATGGCTGCAAAAGCCGAATCCACGATACTGTGCTGCATCCGAATAAACTCGATCTGTATATCCGGGGTAATGTTATATCTTCCCCCTATCTTCAGGGACATCACCTGGTTGCCTACATCGAATTTCCGCTCATCAGATATCTCATGCTTGATAAGCTCAGCAGTATAAGGGGTTGCGATTATAGGCGCTTTGTACCTGTGGGCTAATTTTGGTATCGCACCTATATGATCAAGATGACCGTGCGTGCATACAATTGCTTTTACAGTCCCGCTGACCTCGTTCATCACGGTGTCATCGGGAATGGCACCCATTTTTATCAGGTCCATCGAGTGCATCTTATCTATTTCAACATCTTCGTGTATCTGGACCCTGTCCAGCTGCAGTCCCATATCCAGTACAATGATATCATTGTCAACCCTGACCCCCGTCATGTTTTTCCCCATTTCATTGTAACCGCCGACTGCAATAATTCCTATTTCTGTCAATTAATTCACTCCGTAAAAATTATATTCATGTTTTATATCTTTTTCTTGCAAATTTACCAGTCTCAAATCCTCTCTTTTCTAAAAACTCTTTTGTTTTCCCTGTAATGATTACAGGGGAATTCCCGAGTTCTTCAACAGTCCTGCATCCGGTCAGGAACATAGCCACCTTGAGTTCTTCAGTGATGACTGTGAGCTTATCCACAACATCTTTCTGCCCTTTAAGCGCAGGCGCCACAAGAGGCAGCGCTATACCGCAAAGGGAAGCCCCGAGAGCTATTGATTTTGCAACATCGATGCCTGACTGCACACCGCCTGTGGCAATTACCGGGACGGAGATAGAGGATTCAACGATGCTTGCAACTGTAGGTATCCCCCAGTTCCAGAACTGCTTGCCAAGATGCTCTGATAATAGATCACCGCGCTTTTGCGCCCTGTACGTCTCAACACCTGCCCAGCTTGTGCCTCCAAGACCGCCGACATCGATAGCAGCCGCGCCAGCTTCGCATATCGCGACTGCCTGGGGATAGGCAATTCCTGCACCTGTCTCTTTCACTATTACGGGCACGGGGAGCTCTTTGCATATCTTTTTGATCGCTGTAAGGCACCCTGTGGCGTCTATATTGCCTTCGGGCTGTATGGCTTCCTGGAGAAAATTAAGGTGAATAGCCATGGCATCCGCCCCGATCATCTCGACCGCACGCTTGAGCCCCTCGATGCCGAACTCGTTCAGTTGTGCTGCGCCCACGTTACCGTATATGAACGCGTTAGGTGCTTTATCCCTGACCACCCTGAACGAATCCTCAAGTGAGGAGTCCTCGATAGCAGCCCTCTGGCTTCCTACCCCGATGCCTATCCCGAGCTCTTCTGCCGCACCTGCAAGAGTTGCATTCACAGCTTTAGTGTCCGGGTGTCCTCCTGTCATTGAGGCGATCAATATCGGGGCACGCAATTTCCTGCCCAGGAACTCAACATTGAGATCAAGAGACTTCTTGTTGATCTCAGGAAGGCAGTTATGCACGAGGTCAACGTCGTCAAAACCTGAAGCCCGGAACCCCAGAAGAGTTTTATGGGCTTCGACGTTTTTTTCAACGCATAATAATAGATGTTCTATCTTCCTGTCCGATGTAGTCATTTAGTACCTATAATTTAATTCTGTATATATAACTTCATTTGTCTACTATCAGGGTTCCTACATCCTCGCCGTATAAAAATTTAGATACCATTCCTTTCCTGGATGCGTTGAATATACGGGAGCTTGTACCGCTTTTTGCAAGTTCAAGGAACTCTGATACTTTTCCGAGCATACCGCCTGTCACATCTGCGGAGCCTGAACCCTGTATGTGTTTTTTTATGTCAATGAAACTGACGGGCGTTATTTTTTTATGACCGCGCCTGTGTCGTCAAGCACCCCGTCGACATTGCTGCCCGCCCCTATTTTTGAGGCGTTCATGACTGATGCGAGATACGGTACTATCCTGTCGCCTGAGAGTACCGCAGCACCCTTCGCCCTGTCCATCACAACATCGCCATGGAGCACCGGGACCACGCCCCGTTCCAGCATCAATTTTATCTGTCCGAGGTTGAACTCAACGATTTTCCCGTTCTCAAGCAGGCAGGAACTCAACGGATGGACAGGCAGCGCCATTATACCGGCAGTATTCAATGAATCCAGCACCATCGAATTCAGGAGTTTTACCGAGCTGTGGGTGAGATATACGCCCTGCGCATCGAACCCTCCGGTCACCCATTTCTTTGCCTGGGGATGACCGAACGACCCTGCGCCGTGGACAAGTATAATGGCATCCTGTGAGTTTACTCTGAATGATGCGATCTCCTGCGATATCCTGTCGACCTCATCTTTTCTGGCGCAGGATATTGCATCTTTTTCCGTGATGACGCTTCCGCCAATCTTCAGTATCACAGGGCTCATTCTTCCAGCACTCCCCCGGCTGTGGCTCTGGTCATTATCGCTTTCCCGCCAGCCCGTTCTATCGCAGATGCTACCTTCTGTGGGGATTCCGTTAGTGCCACCATGCATCCTCCCCCGCCCGCACCTGTGATCTTTGCGCCGAACGCGCCCGCGTTTCTTGCTGCATAAACAAGGGCGGATAACTCTGTTGTCCCGACGCCGAGCGCATCAAGCAGTCCGTGGTTAACGTTCATGAGTTTGCCAAGAGAAGCATAATCTTTTTTCTTTACAAGGAGTTCACCTTTTTTTGCGATTGAACCGATCGTTTTAATTATCGGGTTGATCACTTCGGGATGTTCCTGCCTGAGAATCGCGACCTGTTCTATGAGTTTTGCGGTTTTTTTAGGGGTTGCACCCTTGTTCGTGTTCCCAATGACAATGCCACAATCCAGCATATCGAGACGTTTTCGCGCAGGTATCTCAACAACGCCGCCGAACGTGGACACAAAAGTATCCGTGGGACTTGCGGCGCCCTGTACTTTCTGCTCTATCTCATGCCCCATTCCTGCAAGTTCTTCTTTGCTGTATCCAAGCCCGAACTCTATATTGATGGCTGCAAGCGTCGCGATCGTAACTGCTGCAGAAGAGCCGAGTCCCGAGCCTACGGGCAGTTCCGAGCTTATGTCTACCGAGACGTTCACCGGACCCAGTTTTTCTATCACCGAGCAGACATAGGGATGTATATCGAAATCCAGTCCTGTTGTCCCAAGGTCAGAAGATATGGCTATGGTATCTGATTTTTTTGCGGTAACGCGGGTGCGTATATCGACCGCGCACGCGATGGCTGGTTCGCCATATACCACGGCATGCTCACCGAAGAGGTATATCTTGCCGGGGGCTGAGAAGGTGGTGGACATTTCGGAAGTTCTCCAGCCTTAGAGATGACATGGGGAAATATAAGCGTTGCCGATTCGAACATATGGTTCGATGGGACAAGCTAAAGAAGGATTTATTTCTGTGGTGAATCGGGAGCATCCGAGCTCAGCGGACTCCGAACCGAGCGAATCCTGCGTGGAGTTCGTGCACGACCACGGTCCCGGTCCCTAACATCTGGGCCTTCTTTCGCAACTGCTCCAGCAGATCATCACTCGGCTTGCCGTAAACATCGATCGCTAACAGCCTGATAAACTTCGCGAACTTGGGAAATGCGGGGCCTGCCACCTTCATGTGGAACTCCAGCGAAGCAGAGTCAAGATGAACGTGGATGACGGTCATTCGGGTGCCATCCTCAGTGAAGTACACGTTGTAGGCAATTAGCCGGGGCTCGTTCGCCTCGACCAGCCCGACTAGCTCCTTCATGGCAGTCTTGAGCTCCTTAAGCTTTCCCTCACGGATCTCAGAGTGGTCAATGTAGATGATTGGTTCGGACTTGGACATATATTCTCTACTATTTTCTACTCTGATTGAATTGTTTATTAAGCTTTGGGATTTATTTCAGGTGCTGTTGACATATTTGATTTAACAACTAACTCGTACGAACTCACAACGAACTCACCGTTGAATATTGTAATGATGAGGAAAAAGAGATAAAATCAATCTAGCTTTACAAACAGGGCAAAGTCAGTCTTGGTCTTGGTGCGAAAATTGCGAGGCTTTCAATATAGAAACGATATGATGCGTCACTTTTAATATCACATCAGACGTAACTAAAAACGTGGGAGTGTGAAACAACATGTTAGAGCAGGAATCATTCTGGAATGCCGAAAGTTTTGTTGTGGTCACAGATAAGACAAAACCGGCAATGAAGTGGACAGTTGATGAATTGACCAAAAGGGGGAAAAAGGTATATGTTATCGATATGGCAGATAAACCGGAAAAAGGGAGTTTGCATAGCATCGATGGACTTCCGCCTGGTGTAGATTGTGCAGTGATAGGAGTGACGAAAACAAACCCGGCAGATGCAATGGAAAGCCTCGAAAAGAAAGGTATCAAAAGATTCTGGATACACTGGAAAACCGAAACGCCTGAAATAAAAAAGAAATACAGCGGAACTCAGATACAATGTATTACCGGCAGGTGTCCCATGATGTATCTTGCTCACGGAATAAATATTCATACAATACATGGAAGCATTGCGAAACTAATGGGAAAATATTGAGAGCATGGGTTTTTCAGTTAAGAACCCCGGACTGAAGTCCGAAAGGCATCAGCGTGAGTGCATGAGTGTATCTATAGATTAGCTTTCTTTTGATATTTATCGGCAAGAAAGGGCATTAAATTAAACAACCTAATAGAGGTACTCAGTTATCAAATAGATGGACAATAAGTATTAATAATGAGAAAACAAAAGTAATAAATATACATGTCAGAAGCGGACTATGAAATTATAAGGAAAATGTATGGATGGGAAAGCCAGACCAATCCACTTCTGTATATAGTAATAATATTCCTGTTAATTGCAATATTTTTAATAATACCTTATATTTTTGTTAATTCCATAGAGGTAAAGGTTACAACCTTCTTGAGAGAAATTTGGTCGAAAATATCTTTTAATGGCAGAAAAATATTGAGGATAAGATAAGACACAAGTTCGTGCCTTTTCGTTAACACTAAGTTGCCATAAAATTTCAAGATAATCTTTCGATGCACAGAATACCTATCGAGAAAGTCACCATACCCCGTACATGCGCTTAACCCCCTCCCGAAAGCTGTTCTCGCGGGTAGGCGCACATTCGCTTTTGCATGCTCCCTTTAGGGCGGGGGGCAATCCTTATGATTGCTTTGATCGCTTCGTCTTGGCTCATATACAATAATTGACCGTAATGATTGGGAGAAATATTTTTATGAAAGTAATGTAAAATTTTGCTTTTCATATTGATGTATCTTGACGAATTTCCTAATCAAATAAGATATGAATAGATAAATATATTATATCATGAGAAATATTATGCCATGTGATATCTGAAGTATTGCCTCAAATAGGACTTATGATATTTATCCTATAGCAAGATTCCAAAATTGCCGTAAATTTTAAGGGTAATCAAACATATTCTTTAATGGGGGAGTGTTTAAATGACAATAACACCGAGGGGTAAATCATTTCTTCCAGACTTTTCTAAGGATGAGTTGAACGACCTTTATCAAAAAGAGGTAGATCCAAAAGCTAAAATAAGGCTTCTTGCAGCGATTTTACGTAAGGATGGTAAGACTCTTGAAGAAATAAGCTTGGCAGTAAAACATCCGCTAACAACCGTTGGCGACTGGCTACGCCGCTTGCACACAGAGGGAATTTCAAGAAAGAATAATAAAAAGCAATCTGGCAGACCGAA
>NZ_FZMP01000065.1 GCF_900196725.1 Candidatus Methanoperedens nitratireducens
TTGTCCTATAAGCAGGGGTAAAGTTGGGTGAATAACCACACAGATGCTATGGTACAGGATTTTTAAGAGCAGTTCGTTAATCTGAGCCGTTTTCATGATATTATTTCCTCAGTTAATATCCTGACCAAACCACTTTTTCCATCCACTTCTATCAAATCACCATCTTTCAGAGCATCTACAATTCCCTGTACATTAACAACGCAGGGAGTTCCATATTCACGGGCTACGATAGATGCATGGGACAGCACTCCTCCCATCTCTGTTACTACCGCTTTTGCAATAGGGAACAGATTTGACCACATGGGGTCTGTGGTCGGAGCCACAAGGATTTCCCCTGCCTTGAATCTTCCAAATTCTTCAGGGGAATGAATGATTCTTGCTCTCCCCTGCACTATGCCTGAACTTGCAGAGTAACCTGTAAACACTTTTTTAAGTTTTCTGACATTTTCTTTTACCATTTCAGGCTTGAACTCCCCAACGAAAACATCAGGAACATGGTATCTTGAATTTCTTTCTCTTTCTGATTTCCTTTCATCCACGACCTTTTTAAAATCACCCTTTTCTCCACTTAAAAGTTTTTTGACTTCAGGTATCAGCAGAAAAAATATGTCATGCTGTTCTTCCAGAATTCCCTTTTCAGCAAACCTCCTGCCTATCTCAAGGTAATGTCTTCTTAAAAGCGTGAAAGTCATTGCATAATGATATCTGTTTTCCTCTCTTAAAGCCATGAAATGTATGTAACTATCAAGATGGTTTTTGAATAGTTTCTTTTTGAAATAAGATAATCCGTTGTGTTTTAATATATTTTCTGTAGCATCTTCCCTTATTTTCTTCTGGCGATTTATGACATCCTGTGGATGTATCATTCCTGCCTTAACATAGTCCTTAATAATTTTCAATATAGATGTTGGATTTTCATAATATCGTGGGTTTTCAACACATCCTTCGTATAACCCTCTATGACCGAATTTGTGTAAGAATTCGGTCAACATCTGTTTGAATTTAGTATCTGATATTTTATCATAATCTTCTTCTAACAAAGATTCTAAACCATTATCCTTCACATATCCAGCAAGCCGCATTAGTTCAAGATTTTGGTTAGCAGATATTATATTATCTGTGCCTGTTACCAATTGATTGATAATATCATCCGGGTTTTCAACATTAAGACTTTTTAGCAATTTCCTCAGTTCACGATATGAGTAGGTTGCAAACCCACCAACAATCAATGTCAGGTCATTTTTTATTACTAATTCATCAATCGAATCAAGGTACTCAATAGCTTCTTTATCAGTGATGCTTCTTAAATCTCTATTGAAATCTGTCCTGTATCTATCACTTATTGCTTTAAAAGAATTCTTTGATACTTTGTCGATATTACTTAGTAATATGAATGATTTAATATAGGTAAATATCATTTTTATTTGCCCAAAGAATGATAGTTTATCAAGCTTTTCTATGGGCTGAAATCCCCCCATTGTCATTTTTATAATTTCAGGGTCGGTACCATAATCATTCGTCATTTTCATCATAATATTCACATTAAAATAAGGTCTCCCATAGAAAGCCTTGATAAGTTCAATATCTTCGGGAAGAACATAACCCATCCTTTTATATTGCTCTACAAAAAGTATCTTATTAGCTTTCATAAAAAACGATTGTGTTAGAGGATATGGGAGTTCAGATATGACCTCTTTCAAATTCATCCTCGACCATGTTATTTCCTTACTCATGTTTTTCCCACCAACGTTCAGGTATTTCTTAGATATTATTATTACCCCGTTATACCTATTATCATTAGATGAATTTCTTCTGTAGCTATTAAAGGTTGTCCTTGTCCGCTTCACGTGAAGTTGGGGCGCTATCGGTTATTGCATCACGATTGTTCTCATGCTCTTGCTTTTTAAACAAAATATTGACTTTTTAAACAGAAAAGAACTTATTTAACAAACCCACTCAAACCATAAACCATATATTGCTTGAACCTGTATTACAAACGAAAATAAGTCAAAATGCGGCTGTGGTCCAGCGGCTATGACAGGGGCTTCCCATCGACCGATCTTATGGCGGGAAACAGCCTCTAACCCGGGTTCGAATCCCGGCAGCCGCATACGAGGAAGTGAGAAAATTACAGCAATCAAATTAAAAGAGTTTCTTTATGAGATTAACACCGAAAAAAAAATATCCGATTTAATACTTTTTTTAGCGAGCAGGCGAGTGAAATAAAAAAGGGATTTTTCTTTCGACCAAAGGAAACGCAGAATGCTGAAAGTACCATTAATATCTACGGTGAAGAGCAGATGGCTCTGGATAAATGGGCAGACGATGTTTTAGTTAATAGTTTAAGAAAATCAAGATTAGTGAGATTTATAGCTACCGAAGAACAGCCAAATATAATCGAGGTTGATAAACCTGAAAATGAATTTGGTGTTGTCATCGATCCTCTCGATGGCTCTTCCTTGATTGATGTGAACCTGACAGTAGGTACAATCATCGGAATTTATCCGGGCAATGTCCTGGAAAAAGGCGCCAACATGATCGCAGCGATGTACATTCTTTACGGTCCCTTGACTACGCTTACTTTAACAACCGGAAACGGTGTACATGAATTTTTAATGGATGAAAAAGGAGCATTTAATCTGAAAGAAAAAGATATTAAAATTCCAGACGGCAAAATATACGCACCCGGTGCCCTCCGAAAAGATTACCTGCCACAGCACGCTAAATTCATAGAAACCCTTGAGAAAGATGGTTATAAGTTGCGCTTCAGTGGTTCTTTTGTTGCAGATGTACACCAGATTCTCCACAAAGGCGGAGTGTTCACTTACCCGGGATTCAAAGATAAAGAAAAGGGTAAGTTGCGCCTGTTATTTGAAGCTAATCCCATGGGAAAGATAATATCCGAAGCGGGTGGAGCGATAAGCAATGGGAAGACCGATATTTTATCCATCAAGCCTCAGTCCATCGATGTCAGGACGCCGATTTATGCGGGCGGGAAGAAAGAGATTGAACTTATTGAAAAGCTGATGACGGGATAAGATTAATGTAATAAAGCGTTATATTTAATTACATAAGCGAATATGCATTAAAAGAGGACAAACACTGAATTAAAAGAGGGATATAACCATGACTTTCATTCAAACCTTAATGAATTCCAAAAAACATATCGATGAAGTTGATTTAGATATTAGCGTCGCTGACAATGTGGCTGTGCGACCAAGGCTTGAAAGGATGCGATTTCTGGAAGCCGGAGTTGAAGCTAACCTTTATCGCATGCTTTATTCTCATGGTCCAGGAAACGGAACAGCCCTGTTCATGCCCTTTGATCAGAAAAGCTCAGAGCATGGTCCTGGACATGAATTTTTATGGGAAAGAGACGATGCAACCGCTGAGGAGATTAATCTGAAAGGAAAAGGCTCAGCAGACATACGTGCAATAGCAGAATTAGTTAACAGCGGCAATTTTTCTGGCTATGTCCTGCACCCTGGTAATATCAGGCAATCAAAACACTTATTCAGACCGGATATACCATTGATATACAAAATCGATGGGCACATAACGCAGCCGTTAAGCGCCGGAATAATGTCAACAGCAGGCACTATAGAGGACGCACTAAAATACGGAGCATCTGCGATCGGCTTGACCATTTACCCGGGTGGCGAGCACATTAAAGCCGATCTGGAGAGAGCTGCAGAAATCATCAGAGAGGCCCATAAAGTCGGTTTGGTAGCCGTGGTATGGGCTTATGCACGTGGCCCGGGGCTTGATGAAAAAATTCAATTGAAGGATAAAAATGGCGAGTTTCAGGGTATGACACAGGCGGATAGCCTGTACTGGACACATTATGCGGTTTCAATAGCATCTGGTTTGTTGGGGGCAGACTTAATAAAAACCAAGTATCCCTTAAAGATAAAACCTGACAACCGAAGGGCATATGATGCATACATAGACAGTCTGGCAAAAAAGAATTCAAGTATGATTGCATACAAATACCTTGAACCGAAGGATGCTGAGACAGCATTGACAATGGAGCAGGAATCGTTAAGAGCAAGCCTCGTTGTTCAAGCTGCTCCCTATTCCATTGTTATTTTTTCAGGGGGTCCAAAACTGCCAGGGAATCCAACAGAAACTCTGAAAAAACAGACAGAAATCCTGATGAAAGCTGGGGCTGAAGGAGCCATTTATGGTAGAAACATCTGGGGGCTTCCGGTGAAGGAGGGGCTCGAAACGGCTCGTGCAGTCAATGATGTTATTAGCATGCCAGAATTTCATAGAAAGTTGACAGAGCCCAGGTTTACAGGATATTAAGAAAGACACTGTTTATAAAATTCCACTCCCCTTTTCTGCTGGAACAATCAAGGAGACGTGGTTAATCAGGTCTCCGTCAGGTCCGGATGCACGCTTGCACGACCGCCCACGTCTGCTTTAATCAGACTCACTGTTACTTTCATTCACTCCTATTTCTTGCCCCTGTATCAATTGACCTTAAAGTTACATTAAATATCAATGTCTTGCCAGCAAGCTCAGGATTTCGGTCAAGTATCACGGATGTTTCATTGAAATGTACTCTTACCACTTCGAACATATTTTGAACAGTGGTATCTGGGATGGCGTTATGTCTCAGGGTGATATTCTCGTTATTTACATCGACCACAGTGCTGTTCCATGCAGCGCCTTGAAGCTGGATAATTTCATTCTTTTTAACATCAGGTTTTGTTGTAACATTCTTATCATCTATTTTTACAATAGTTTCGTTCCAGGGTGCTCCTAAAAACCAGATCTTGTATCCAACTGTCTGATTTAATAGCAATGACACATTCGATGCAATATTCTGGACCGTAAAATTAATATTCGTCTGTGGATATACGACAGTATCACCGATTTTAGGCTCCTGACCGAATGTTCTGTTGAACTGATTAGCTGGAATTTCAATAATCTTCGAGTAATTTCTTATTGCCGGTATGTCCTGTATTATGGGGATGGCATGGATTAGACTGGGATCAATATCGCCATATCCCTTTTCAGGCGGTATCTCTAGAGTTTTCGTATCTCCTGCCTTCATACCAATTACACCCTCATCAATGCCTTTAATTGTATCATTTTTCCCGACTGTAAACGGGTATGGCTTATAGGATCTGTTTGAATTATAAATATTATTTTCTTTCGCAACACTTTCTATAGATGTATCGAAAACCTTTCCATCCTGAAGTTTTAAAATGTAATCAATGGAAACTGTATCCCCACTCTTTACGGTTTTTTGATCTACACAACCGCTGAATAATATAATAGCGGCTAAGAAAATAATTAATAATTTCTTCATAATATCACTCTGCATCTCATAGAGATGATAATGTATAAGTAAGTTACGATATTTGATTCAGGGTGTGTAGTCCCGAAACCTTTGGCTTTAT
>NZ_FZMP01000026.1 GCF_900196725.1 Candidatus Methanoperedens nitratireducens
TTCGGGCAAAATTAGTATGATTGACTATAACACCTGTTGCATTATAGAAGTTTCAACAAGATTTGTTACACTCCCTGTTACTTTGCTAATCCACTATGTTTCTTTACTTTTGCGCAACCCTCTATACCTAACGCAAAAGTAAAGAAACAGTTAAATGAACTGCCTGACTTTCGAGGCAGCTTTTTTCAACTCATTCAGGACAAGACCTATATAACCCTCCTGTCCTACAAGAACTACCATCAACGCATCCGGACCTGCGGCATATGTTATAAGGTGTTTATCCTCTGTTTCCACAATAATCGATCTCGGTCTCTGTCCTGATAAGCGAACGGTCGTTGATTCGGCGGATATATACAGAGTAGCAGTCAGCGCCGCGAACGCCTCGCTGTTAAGCCCGCCCCCGGTATCTTTAGAGACCATCAGCAGTCCCTGCCTTGAAACGATCGCAGAAAGTTCGACGCCACCTACTGCCTGCAGGTCGTCAAGAATTTTTTCAAGGGATTGTGCAATCGTTTCCATTAATGCTCCCGGAGTTTTAGCGGCATATTAACATTTTAATACTTTATAAACAATTGCCAAGAAATATATTGTGTAGTACGGATATTTATAAAAATAAAGCGATTCAGACGAACATGCCTTCAGAAAGGCTCTGTTTTTCTGCAGGGACTTTTAATTTTTTTATCGCTTTCAGGAAATCATCCATCCCGACGCTGTAGCGCTCTTCCCTTACGGCAAACATGCCCGCTTCCATGGCAATAGCCTTAATATCCGAACCGTTTGATCCTTCAGTAAGCGATGCAAGTTTTTCTATATCAACATCTTCTGAAAGGGTCATTCTCCGGCAATGTATTTTAAGGATCGTCGCGCGTGCGACACTGTCCGGCATGGGTATTGATATGAACCTGTCAAACCTCCCCGGTCGCAGGAGTGCAGCATCAAGTATATCGGGCCTGTTCGTTGCCGCTATTATCCTGACATTGCCCCTGGAATTAAAGCCGTCCATTTCCGAGAGGAGCTGCATCAGCGTACGCTGCACTTCCCGGTCACCGGATGTCGCGGTATCAAGACGCTTTGCGCCTATTGAATCAAGCTCATCGATGAATACGATGCTCGGGGCTTTTTCTTTCGCCATCTTGAAAAGGTCTCTTACAAGCCTTGCTCCCTCGCCTATGTACTTCTGTACAAGCTCGGAGCCTACTATCCTGATGAAAGTAGCTTTTGTCTGGTTTGCCACGGCTTTTGCCAGCAACGTCTTGCCTGTCCCGGGTGCGCCATATAGCAGTACGCCTTTTGGCGGCTCAATCCCGATGCGCTCAAACACCTCAGGCTTTGTTAGCGGCATCTCAACCGTTTCCCGCACTTCACGTATCTGTTCATCCAGGCCGCCGATATCGGAAAACGATATATCGGGTGCCGCTATGACCTCCATGCCGCTGACGAAAGGGTCACGCGAAGAGGGCAGGATACCTGTTACTGAAAGCGTCTGATAGTTCAGGGAGACGCGCGCTCCGGCCACCAGTTCCGAACTGTTTATGAACTGGGAAGCCCCTACCACGAACTGCGGACCTGTGGTACTCCTGATTATCACCTTGCCGTTCTCCAGGACATCCACAACGCTGCCTACGACCATCGGGGGTGTTTTGAGCTTCTCAAGCTCGCTTTTTAGCTGCCTCAACTCCCTCTCGTATTTGAGCTTCTGGTTCTCAGTAAAACGTTTCTCAAGTTCTATCTTATTAGCCTGCTCCCTCAGAATGGTGTTCCGTTCTTCAAGCATTTTAATCCTGTCCATTAAATAGCGAGAAAAATCGTCGCTTCCTATTCCGATCGGAATCTCCCTGTTTTCCTGCGTTTCAGACATTTAGTATCGAATGATATTTAAGCGTAGACGGTATATAGAGTTTTCGTCGAAAATGCAATGCGAAATATGCGGCAGTGATATAAAAGGAAATCCCATACGAGTTACAGTTGAAGGGACTGTACTTGATGTATGCGGGAAATGTGCACGTTATGGAACACCATCCGATAAATGGACTCCTGTGTCCAGGAAGCTCTCGCCGGTTGAAAAGACTGTTTTTATCCGTAAACCCCGTAAAGATGCTTTTGATAAACTTGAGGGCGAGATAATCCCGGATTACGCCCAGGTAATCAAAAAAGCCAGGGAATCAAGGGGATTGACCCTTGAAGGCCTTGCTTTGAAGATCATGGAAAAATCCGCGCTCCTGCGGAAGATTGAGAGGGAAGAGCTTGTGCCTGAGGATGCGATAAGGAAAAAACTTGAAACCGAGCTGAATATAAAACTCACCGAGAAAGTTTCCTCGCAGGACCAGCGCGGGGGCGGGTTTATCAGGGGAACAACGCTCGGGGATGTGGCGATCATAAGGAAGAAGACGAAGTAGCGTCTTGCGCCGGCTTAAGTCCTTTCTGCCTTCAACAGGAGTCTCGAAATATCCTGCGGTCAGCGCCCCTCTCACTGTGGCGTACTTTATCATTATCTTCTTGCTTACAAAGCGGTATCTTGAGGATACTGATAAAAAGGCAGCAGAGGGATTGAAGTTTGGGTTGACGATCTTTCTTTTAGGCATGGATGGAAGCTGTGCAAAAACTCGATGCATCCAATGCACTGGATAATAAAACAAAAACCTTGGCATACCTTGCCGTACTGGCAGCAACAGGGCTAACAAGCGGATTCCCTTTTCATGTCCAGCATGCAAAATCCCTGGGAGCAAGCAGGGACGAGGTCATCGGCGCAGTGCTTGTCGGACTTCCTGCGGTTGGACATAAGGTCATTCAGGCTTTACCTGCGGCGCTGGAAGCTTATGATAGTCACGAATAATTCTGTTTCGCACAGTTTTCTGAACAGTTTATACCGCTCAAGCGCATAACGAGATGAACCTGGAAGATGAAAAGCATAGCTATACATGCTGTTTCGATGCACTATGTAGTATTCCCTATCGAATACTGGGCGAGAATCCTGATAGGGCATGTGGACAGGGTAGCTCTGGGCTTCATGACTTTCACTATGAAGGCTTTATTGGTGAAAAACGATAGCAAGCCCGGTAGTTTCCAAGTACGGGGTTATGGTGAATTGAGGTTACGTTTATCCCCTCAGATGAGAAGAGTAGATTCATACTCCCATTTATTCTCTGTTCCCAAAATATAAAATAGCTTTTAGATCCATGAGTTTGTTATCTGAGTGCATACGTCAGCTTACTTGTATGAATTCTCTGATAAAGAATCTATTGGTGACGAACAAGTTACACTCATCTGGAAAGAACTAAAGGAGATTTTTATTGAGGTGAAATAAATGGAAATTGTAAAATCGCTATTATACTTTGTTCTGGCTGGGTTGTGTGAAATAGGAGGAGGATATCTTTTCTGGCTTTGGCTGCGGGAAGGAAAAAGTATCTGGTTTGCCTTATTCGGAGCGGTGGTCCTGGTGCTCTATGGGATAATACCAACATTTCAGCCAGCAAATTTTGGACGAGTTTATGCAGCTTATGGGGGTATCTTCATAGTTCTTGCTATTCTCTGGGGCTGGCAGATTGATAAAATTGCTCCAGATAAATTTGACCTGATAGGCGGTCTTATCGCTCTTACCGGCATGCTTATTATCATGTATTGGCCGAGAGGGTAATATTTGTAAATGGGTCTATCGGCAGGCTTTCTAAACTTTCCATTCGCCTATACGAATGCTGTGGCACATCACTTCGCTTTGCTAAAGTATTGTCTAAAGAGATTGTAAGCAAGATTGAAGTGGGTATGAGTGAAAAGGATATAGAGGATACCGCTTCTGAAGTTTTCCTTGCTTATAACGTGAGGCAGCACTGGCACAGGCCAATTATCGGCGTAGGTGAAGGAAGCACCAAGCTGAGCAGCGTGCATGCTCTTGCATCGAGCTTTCTGACCGAACATAAGCGCATTCTGCAAGAGGATGACCTTGTCTTAATAGATATAGCTCCAGTGTACATGACGACCTATGCAGGAGATTACACCACCACCCACGTCTTTGGGAATAATCCTGAGCTTGAGGCACTTGTTGCGTATGCGCGTGATATTTCACGCAAGATTGCCGAGTATGCAAGCAACGAGATGATTGTGACTGATGTATTCCGCTACGCGCAGGAGCTTATTCGTACAATCTCAAACTATACGCGTCTCTATCCTCCACTGATATCCCTCAGGCACCGCCTTTCCAGGATACACCCTCTCGAAAATCTCCCGGAACCAGGGTTATCATACTTGATTTTAAAAAAGTTTCCTTTCATAGACTCAAGTAATCTCACCCCGATGGATGAATTATGGGTCGTTGAGCCGTACCTGATGCACAAAGAGAGGGCTGCTAAATTCGAGGAGCTTGTATTTGTGAGCAGAAAATCTGTGATTCTGGACAGGGATTATTAAATGTTCCTGATAAATAGGAGCAAATTTGAAAAATATGTGGATACCGATAAGGTTATATTAACAATCACATCTTAGGTCTCCTATGGCTCTATCATGGTTAAAGGCTCCCGTAATCGCAGAAGTAATTTTAGCAGTATTACCTGTAGTGATCTTCATTTTCGCCTTTCAGTATTTCATAATAAAGAAACCCGTTGAAAACCTCTCCCAGATAATGATCGGCATAACATTATCTACCATAGGGCTTATCCTGTTCTTAGAAGGATTAAGACTTGGATTCTTGCCTCTGGGTCAACAGGTAGGTGCAGATCTCCCTACCACTGGCTCGGCTTACCTTGTAGTTGCATTTGCTTCTATTTTCGGTTATGCAGTCACACTTGCAGAGCCCAATCTGCGTGTTCTCATCAGCCAGGTGGAAACCGCATCCTCAGGTGCCATACCAGGAAACATAATTCTGCATGCTGTCGGCATAGGGGTCGGGGCATCGCTTGGGATATCGATGCTGCGGATACTTCTTGGCATACCCCTCTGGAAGATTATAGTCCCCGGCTATCTTCTGGCGTTAATCTTAATTTATTTTGCACCCGCGTATATAATCCCAATGTCGTTTGATGCCGGGGCTGTTGTTACCGGACCTATGGTTGTACCGCTTATTCTCGCAATAGGAGTAGGGATGACATCCGTGCTGGGAGGAAGAGACCCCATTGTTGATAGCTTTGGTCTGGTTGCAACTGCTACTTTAGCACCCGTGATATCTCTGCTGATACTTGGTATTGTACTGGGAGAATAGATATGAGCTATCTAACTAACTTTAATGTAATATTCACGATTGTTGAAAGAGGAAAAAGTGAAACGATAATCAGGGCAACGCATGAAGCCGGAGCTGAGGGAGCTACCGTGTTTTTTGGAAGAGGTACAGGGATTCATGAGAAAAGGAAAATCCTGGGAATTCCCATAGAACCTGAAAAAGAGATTGTGATTACTCTAATAGAAAAAGAAAAAACCGACGCGGTTCTTGAAGCTATTGTGAGCGCTGGAAAATTGAACGAACCTGGAAAAGGCAGGGCATTTGTTGTAAGTGTGGAAAAAATGACGGGCGCATTGCATCTTGAGCAGAAAAATAAGCAGGATAATGGATAAATGGGAAGTTCTACAATGCTCATATCTCCAAAGAGCCTGGTGGCTCCAATAAAATAGTCTTTATTGGATCGATAATTCTTCGTATAATGTATGATCCAATAATGTTTTTGTGGAGATTACCTGATCCGAACCTGCGTGTTTTAAATATCCAGCGTTTTTCATCTCCTCGACAAGAGATATTATTTTGATATTGCTTAACTTCCTGGCAGTGAGAATGATGCTTGCATTCTTTTTGTCGCTCTGGTTTGCTATTAGCATCCTTGCAGACAGGATATTGGAATTTAACAGGACATTTTCATCTGCAGCGTCACCATGAACGCAGGGTATTTTTCTGGAAATCAAATGATTTATGTTTTCTTCGTTTTCATCGATAACCATGAAAGAAATTTTTGCCCTCTCAAGTTCTATAATAAGGGTTTCAACAAGCTGGTTATAACCGCCTATAATAATATGGTCATTTAGATCGACTGGAACCTTTGGCTTTGGAGGCATCTCCTTTCGAAGCATCCCCTCAAGTCCTGGACTGACTACAAAGAGAAAAACATAACCGAATATCATTATAATACCTGAGATAACTACGATAATACTGAATAAGTGTCCAATAGTAGAATTAAAATAAATATCGCCATAACCTACCGTGGTCATACTCCCAATGACCCAGTAAATTGCTGTTATAAATCCGTACTCACGGCTCTCGTACACACTCATCAGGTACTGAAAAACCAGACTGTATATTAAAACAAGAAGTGTGGAAAGAGAAATATAAACAAATATAGGTTTACTTATTCGAAATTTAAACATCCATACTATTGTTGTATTGAAAAGTTATAATATTAGTGGCAGGACAGATACCAATTTCGTGTATTCGCAATCAGGCATGGCTTACTTCTTGCCGATCACTAAGGGGTTAGGTAGAAATAACCTATCGAATATAGCTTTACTACTTTGATAAAATCCGTGTCGAGGAGATTAGCCATAATGTTATACGCTTTCAAGATTTACTAACTTATTTTTACATAACCCCTAAGTAGATGATGACCAAAAAGAAAATTAAAAAGAAAGTCAACCCAGTAATAGTACAGTTTTTTGATGTCACATTTATTAAATGCTCTCCCACCATCGATCTAAGATTGCATATGACTCATTCATACAAGTAAGCTGGTGTATGAACTAAAAAGCCAAACTCATATATTTCATACGCAATTTACCAACCTTATATACACAACGATTCACGACAAAAGTAGCACAGATGAGAGATTACTCGTATACCTGTTCCTACCTCCTTCCCTATGGACAATGGCCAAAATAACCAATAGGAGATTGAAAGCCTCATGCCTCCTGCTGATGCCTCAAACTTTAACGAAGCGGAATCCGAGGCGATGACTCTAGCCGTATCGCATCCGAAAAAGATGCTCCTGACCGCTACGCTTCATTGTCCTATGTCTTGGTGGGTCACCAATTCTCGACAAATGCAGGATGGAATTTACGGTAGCTTTCATGCACCTGTTCAAAATCCTCTCCTACTTTCTCGTAATGCCTCTCTTTAACCTCCATTGTATGCCCTGCTGCTACTGCCGATAGTTTCCTGCTTCCTCCGGCATTATCGTGGTGACGCTCTCCCGCCTCCCTTAAAGCCATGCATGTTATCAGTTTCAGGGTTCTTCCATCTGCGTAATATTTCTTGATTTTTTGAATACCTATGATTTTCGCATAGTGGTTTATGCGCTCATTGAACCATTCAAGGCTTAACTGCTCTCCTTTTTCATTAATAAAGATATGCCCTTTTTTTCGATTGCTGACTAATGTACGAAGCATTTCATTCGTATTTTCTGATAGAAGGGCAGTTCGTGGCGTTGACGGTAACCACTCTTTTTCTTTGCGATTGCCTTTCTTCGGCTTTGTTTTTTGTTTGACCCTCACCGCTGTTATAAGATGCTGGTTTCTATCCCAATCCTCGATTTTGAGATTCAAAACTTCAAAGGGTCTCAGTTGGGTTTCATATATTATTCTGAAAAACAGTTTTTCCCTTGTAGGTATCCGGTAATCCGTGCATATTATCCTGCATTCCTCAACATTCATACCTCTATTTAGCAAAGGATCTGTTGTAACGAGTTGCTTAGTGTTTGTTAATTCTGGCTTTTTTAACTCTAAAATCTGCAAATTTTGGGCAGGAGTTTGCATGGTTTACTCAGTCCTTTACCTATAAAACACTAAGTATATATCAGTTCTCTTTTATCTATTATCTCGAATTTAACCGCCCACACTATCCTGTTATCATCCCAGAATCCATAGATTTTCTGGAAGGTTTCTCTATATCCATCCAACGTGTACCCTCCTTCCTCCCAGGCGTCCTGTTCTGTCATATCACCCAGCTTTTCTTGATAAACTGTAAGTATTCTGAGCCTGGCAAAGAACTGTTTGCTGATCATCTCGGTTTTTGCAAGATGGATTGAGCCGGGCTTTACCCTAGCTTTTTCCCATGTTCTGCGGGTCTGAGTTTTGAGACCTATCAGAATGGGGAATATATGGGCGTGTTTGAAAAGGATCATTGAAATTTTTCACATCTCCTTTGTATTCTTCTTCGCATTCTTCTCCGCAGCCTTTAACCTATCAATGGCAACTATAACCTCTCTGTAATTATCTGACATTTTGATTATGGCTTCTTTCATCTGCTTCTTTTCCTTCCTTAGTTCTTCCAGCTCTATCGCTAATACATTAGTTCCCAATATCTGTTCACCCCTCGCCACCGCTAAAACCTCCTCCAGGGGAATGTGCGCCCCTCTGATGATGTATTCCTTTCTCATAAGGTTCTTTCGCTTATTGTAAAATCGCTGCCAGCATTTGGAAAAAGTCCTTAACTCTAAGCGCTGCGCCCCATCTATTTGAATGTCCGGGAAATCTATGTTTGGTTCTATTCTCTCAAAATGAGCAGTTTCAAGACTATACCCTACTTTACCCTCGATTGTACCCACTACTCTCATGAGTTCTCCGTAATCTATAGGATCTTCAGTGCAATGAATATGAAAAACCGACTTCTGCGGGTAAGTTAAAATTTTTACACTGATGGATTTTATCATAAATTGCATCTCCCCTACATGGAATTTACTTTCTTTAGAATTTGGGTTAGTTGCTTTAGAGGGGGTAACCCCCGATGTGTTGCCGGATGTGTGACCCACCACCAACATTAAATTATGATATGTTTGGTTTAAGAATTTTTCTAATGTTTTTAATTCATCTGCTGTAATTTTTTGGGTATACTCATAGTGTTCTAATAATGTTTGTTGTATCCATCCCTTCTCATAAAATCGCAAACATATCATTTTTGCTGAACCGTGCTCTATTCCGCAATAAATCGCTATCTGCTTCGGTGTATAGTGTTCATCTGGATGTTCCTGAAAGAATTTTACGACTTTGAGGGAGTCACGCCCTTTTACCCCTTCAAAAGCAACAGATAATGTGTTGCCGTCATTTTTAAAATCTTTAGTTTCGCCTTCTCCCGTTATTGAATCAGTGATTTTATTAAAATCGCCATTATTATTTTCAATTCCATCTCCTGTATTTTTTAAGCAAATGGGTTTATGAAAATCAGATTTATTAAAACGATTAATTTTATAAAAAATGCTCACTATTTTAACTCCCCAATCCAGAGCACAGGTCAAGGACTTCCATTCTATTTACCGCACTGTTCGCAGAGTGCCCGCCCAAATTCCTCAAAAGTTTTCAGGGCCTGCTCTTTTGTGATAGATCCATGGCAGGCTTTGCAGGCATGGGTTTTGGGGGCTGGTTTCTTTTCTGATGGAG
Organism: Candidatus Methanoperedens nitratireducens; assembly: GCF_900196725.1. GTDB lineage: Archaea > Halobacteriota > Methanosarcinia > Methanosarcinales > Methanoperedenaceae > Methanoperedens > Methanoperedens nitroreducens_A. The sequence goes on from NZ_FZMP01000026.1 coordinate 9,340, forward strand.
GCTTGAATGCAGGGATGATTACAGGTTCTCCTATTCCTCTGTTAGCATATTCATGCATGAAATAGGGATGATCGTCACAGTATCCGTATTCTGTCCCGCATCTCCGGCAGTGCGTGATATACATGCCGTCTCTGTGCTGTGTAATCGTCACTATCCCGCGACAGATGCATCTCATGGCTTTGAGATCGCTATCCAAAGGTATCCCTCCTCTGAAATCCCTTACATTTCCCGCCCCTGCACACTTTATAGCGTCTGGTTGCAGTGCAGCCTCTACAATAAAATCTGCATTGTCTCTTGGCTGGGTACTGGAATCCGATTGTCATTCTTCATCCCTGTCCCAGGCAGGCTTTCGATGGGCAGGGTTGCCCCAGAGTTCTACCCATTCCTCTTCGTCCAGAACATGCGTCCAGGGATCAAGTTTGATAAGGGTGAGGTAACCGCTGCTGTAAACGACATAGTCCACATCTTTTAAGTCGAGACGGTTTCTCAACTCCCTGACCCACTGGAATGATGGAACTGGACGGATCAGAAGGTCGCCTCCCCATGTAAGAATAGCGCAAATAATCACGGTTTCCTCCAAGAGTATAAGTGGTTGGGGGCTTGGCTGTGCCCCCTCTGTCATGGTTCAGTTTGGTTCTGTCTCGCTTCCTTCAAGGTGCATATCCTCAACTGCATCTTTGAAGTCCATCTGTAGACGGCGTTCAAGCTCATGAAAACGGGCTATGGTAGTTTTGGGGTTTAGCTTCAGGATCAGCTTCATGCTATGCCTCCTGTTTTGAAGTCTTTGTCTCCAGGGTAATGTCCCCTGCTTTGAAGGATATGTTTGGCTGCATCAAGAGCGTCCCCATCACATCCTTTACAGTCGCCTGGGCAGTAGATTTTATGTTGGCACGGTATGTTTCTGTTCATGCGTTTACTCCCTGCGCTCTCTGGATCAATCTGTCAACATATTCATCCATCGAGATTTTTTCAAAAAAGAACTCTACAGCTTCGGGCTGCGATGGTAGAATATCTCTGCCTCTGCCTTTGTTGCTTATCCTGATTCCGCAGGCTCTGGCTTTTTGAGAGAATTTTTCATTTAGCTGCCTGACTGTATCCTGGATGAGTGCGTGATTTTTCGCAAAGACCTTGACATGTTTCAGGCGATATCCTGCATCTATACTATCTGTGTGAAGCGCAGGTTGAGAGCCTGCGCTAACTGTATTTGTTTCCATTTTCCGAATCTCCTTTAATACCCTTTGTGCCTGTCTGGTGACCGCCAAACAAGCTGTCTATTTTAGACCCTTTTTGTATGAGTTGTTAGGTATATATAATTAACTTTTAAATACTCAAATAGTGATAATTAGAGAGTTAACTGTAAAGTATTATATATATATAAGAGTTAACTGTATATAAGTAGGGCAAAACAAGGTGACCGCCTTGGCAGTCCAGTAGATTTTTAACCGAATCTCCGCTGGACTGTTTGCCCTACCTTAACTATTTTGCATCCTTAATAATCGTTTATTAAGCGGTGTGAAAGTAATCGTTTTTAAGACTGTTTTCTATATTTACTATCCTCCTACTGATTATGATTTTCATCCTATTTTTACTTCTTTTGATAATTGCAGTAGATGGACAAGCTGTAAAAAGGTGCAGGATACTTATGTCCCACATTCCGTACCCTTAACTTTTGAAAATTTTAATTTAAGTGTATAGTCTTTGCATCTCGATTTGAAATTTCTAATTTAAATACACTTAGGTAAAATATTAATCGTTGAATGCGAAAATATGCCTATTTTTCACATTTTGTATAAAACATATATACGCTGTTAAATTTTAAAATCAAGTGCGGTAAAATTATTTTTCACTTCTTAAAAAGGGTACGGAATATGGGTTATGTGGGGATATTGCAGATTTTGATAAAGACGATAGAGAAGTTTCGTTATCAGGTAAAGTTAGGCGAAGAGTCTTTTCTTCTTGAATCCGATAACATGAGCTTCCTGGTTCGGAAGGAAGTACAAATCCTTTGATTCCATCTGGGTAACGAAGCCATCGACATAGAATGATCCGTACTGATAATAGATTTCTAATGTATCCGTCCCCACAGTGAGATAGGATTTATCGTATCTTTGCAGGTCAAGAAGTACCTGGTAAACTCCGGTTGGATAACATTTGCCCCAGACTGAGAAGCCAGCACTGTTCCTAAATATGACCCTGAACCCATCTGTAATTAGCGTTCCGCTTGGCAGCCTGAGAAACCCTGCTATGATATTGCCGAATAAGGAACTCTGTAACGTGAATGTCTTGCCGGTATGTTGAGTACCGGTAGGATCGATAAGATAAGAATCCCAGGGTCTCCATACTAATACAAAGGCTTTGGTCATCTGCTCAATCCCGCTTAGGGTCTCAGATATGAACGAATCCCAATTCCTTCCTACAAATGGGATAATGCCGTTCATCAGTGGACCTGGCGCAGGGTAATAAGCGGGAGGGTTTTTCACAAGAGCAGGCATCGCAGGCTTGGAATATTCATTACCGCTCAGGTCAGTCACATCGTAGCTATCGTGAGTGGCAGAAATTACGGGATAGGCTTTGCCATACCATGCACCTGCCAGGCTGCGAATCTTGAACTTATCTCCGTTAGTGCCTCCCACTATCGTTATATTCGTTATATCCCGCAGTGCATAATCACCCGTGTTCAGGGCTGCTTTTATCAGAGTTCCCACCGTCGAGCCGGAGGGAATGCTTGTAGATACTGTTGTAGTCTCAGGAGCGTTCCCGTCCTGATCCACGTAGGTTACGGTTACATCTATCGGGCTTGCACCTATCTGAACCATTATCTCAATCCATGGTTCAAGACCTATGGGGTTAGTGCTGCCGTCAGTGAATCCAGTGCCTTTAAGATAAGTCCCGAAAACTGTTACTCCCTGATAACCAAGTTGAGCATCGGTTTTATGCGTTTTATCGTATGTATAATGCTTCCAGGCATCAGTAGTATGGGTTATATCCACTACTGTTTTTAAATAAGCGTCAGTAGTGTGCGATTTATCTGTATCTGTCGCCATCACCCATCACTACTCTTATCATTTTTATTCAACCCCTGCTCTTTTTCTTTATCCGTGAGAACAATGGGATAGAACCAGGGATGACCTTCTATAAACTTGTCTTTAATTTCAATCTTTCCGTCCTCGAAAATAAATGCGATTCTCCATTTCATCTCTCCCTGGATATTCTGCTGCCATCCTGCTATATGGCATATCTGGTCTTTTGTTTGCTCTATACCTGCACTAATCGAAGTGCGCCTGCGGTAAAACAATCTCTGTCCTTCATTTAACTCAAGCCTGAATACAGGAACTTGACCCTGCATAATGAGAAACGTCTTAACCTTCTTCCGGTCTATGATCTCGCTTGAAACCTCGATAGGTTCTCTGGTTTCATTGAATTGGTCTATAACTGTCCCGTCATCGTATATGGCTCTCCATGTTAATGGTAATTCGGTCATTGTTTACCCTCTTTAAATCAAGATGCAGGGAAGCTATTTAATTTTAAGTTTCATCGTATCTGAAAGTGAACGTCTCCTGGGAGGTAGCACCGCTTGCTGCTGTTGTTCCTACCTCAAGCTGATACACAACATGATCTCCGAACTGCCCTGTTGAAGGGTTAGTGATTGACCCGCTAAGTGCTAGAGGAGAAGCTGCGGTCAAGGTGAACGCATCCACAGGAGCAGCATCTAAGCCTGTATGGTTTACCTGGGTAAGCTGTGTTCCGGTCTGACCAACAGTGCCAGTCGCCTGCCTATACCCTGCATCCAAACCTGTTGATGCTTTGGCTACCTTGCATGTAACACCAGTTCCGAAGCTGCCAGTACCGTCAGTGAACCATCGCAGGTTATTGATCGTGCCTGCCGGTGTAACTGTGCAGTTCAATCTTGTAGTTACCCAGAATGAATAATAAGTCCCTACTGATGGAATCTGGATACCATTACTTATATCCCCTGTGCTGTGAGTGTCATAAGCGTTTGCCCGTGTATTGATACTTGTAATGTCAGTCGAGACTATTGCGCCTGATGCACCCGTTTTCCTGACTATCTGAACCGTAGCAACCATTTCATCATCTCCTATGCAACATATTTAATGGCAAAAAGTAATCTGGCAGTTGAATCAGGGCTGTCCAGGGCTTTACACAGGAATTTAGTGGTAAATCCCTCAACTGCTACAACATCGCCGTCAATCAATCCAACAGATTCGCTCCAAGGAAACCAGAGTTCAGCCTGGAATATCGGAGTGACCTGCCCAGAGAGGTTATGGACTATCGGTTTGACGTAATATGCTTTACCGTCACCACTGCTCTTGAATGCATAATAAGTAGGCGTAGGCACGAAACTTATGCCGTTACCGGTTGGAGTTACAGCACCTAACCTTGTTGCAGTATCAGGGTATTGATATGAAAACGGTCTCAGGATCAGCCTGCTCCTGTTTATTGATGTTACTCCATCCTGACCATCATACATTGTAGAACCCTGCCCTCCACCGTAAACATTGAGAACAGACAGGCAGTAGAAGTTGGTGTACCCGTCTGAGTATTCCTTGCTGCTATTGCGCTCCAAGACCGTGAAAAAGCTCTGCTGTTGGGGCGTTGCAGTAGGTTCGGGCTTCCCCATGAGAACAAAGCCGTTAGATTCTATCCACAGGTAATAGGTCACAAGCAATGTCGCCATATCCGTACTAACGCCACCCGCTTGATAATTTTCAAATGGTATGAGTGTAGATTGGTTCGATGCGGGATAGGTATGACCCACCCCGTCCCAGGTTGCACTGAGCACGATCCTGAGACCTTTGCCGTAATACCATTGCGAACCGGTATAATAATAGTTTATCCCGCTTGTCTGGTTGATCTGCTCAAGAGCAACGTAAAGCTCCTCAGCACCGTTGACGTAATGCAGGCATCTCCTTGCGTTATTGCCTGTCTTATCTGTAGTAGTCCACGTTACATCGCCATCAGTCCAGTAACCTCCTGCTGAGGCTATTAAACCAGCTGCAATATCATCAATAATCTCCCAGAGCTTCTTAGCACCGCTTGCGTATCCCATCTTTTATTCCCCCTATGCCACGTATTTGATAGCAAAATTGATCCTGCTCACGCTATCTGGGCTGTCAAGTGCCTTACAGAGATATTTCGTACTCGATCCCTCGATTGCTACAACGTCCCCATCCACAATTCCCTGAGATTCAGTCCACATGAAAAAGAGTTCTGATTGAAAGATCGGAGCTAACTGGCTATTCAGATTGTTCATAATCGGTTTGACGTAATACACTTTTCCATTACCAGCACTCTTGTATGCATAATAAGTAGGCAGTGGCACGAAACTTATCCCGTTACCGTTGTTGGAATAAGAACCGTAAGAAGCCCAATCAGGGTATTGATATGAAAACGGTCTCAGTATGCCTCTTGGTCTCTGAATAGATGACAAGGCATAATCAGCATATTGGGTCAGGCTCGTTTGAGAAAAACTGAAAAAGTTTGTATAGCCGTCTGAATAGTATTTGCTCGCATTGCGTTCAACCACTGCTATAAAACTCCCCTGATAGTCGTCAGTTGCATTAGGCTCAGGCTTCCCCATGAGCGCAAATCCAGTAGCGTCATACCACAGGAAATACGTCACCATCAATGTAGCCATGTCAGCAGTGACCCCACCGTTATATCTGGCTTCAAACGGGATGAGTGTGGATTGGTTCGATGCAGAATATGTATGACCTACCGAGTCCCATGTTAAACTAAACACTATCCGCAGACCTTTTCCATAATACCAGGGATTTCTCTGATAGTAATAATACCCGTTTGTTATATTTATCTGTTCCAGGGCAACATAGAACTCCTCAGAGCCGTTAAGATATTTCAAAGCTCTGCGTGCGTTATTCTGCGTTTTATCGGTCGTAGTCCAGGTTACATCGGCATCGGACCAATAACCTCCTGGTGAGGCAATCAATCCGGCTGCTATGTCGTCAATAATTTCCCACAATTTCTTAGCACCGCTTGCGTATGTCATTTGTTCCTCCTTTCGTGATGGTTGAAGATAGTAGTGTGCCCGTCAGAGTAAGATTTATCTGGATTTCTTTCAACCACTGCAATAAAATACTGCTGATTGGAATCTGCGTGAGGTTCAGGATACCCTATGAGTGTAAAACCAGAAGCGTCATACCACAGAGAATACGTTATAGTCATTGTCGCCATATCCGCATCTGCACCACTACCGCTAACGGCTCTTTCCAACGGTATGAGTATTGAGTCGTATGATGCGGGATATTTATGACCTATTGCATCCCAGGTCTTGCTAAACACCATCCTTAACCCTTTTCCATACAGGTAGGGGTTGGCTTTAATCTCGCTTTTCTCGTTGATCTGTTCCAGGGCAATATAGAACTCATCAGACCCGTTCACATAATGCAGCTTCGCCTTGCGTTATTGCTTGTCTTATCTTTGGTATCCCATTTCGTATCGCCATCGGTCCAGAACCCTTCCGCACTCGCCATCAAAAAAGCTGCTATGTCGTCAATGATCTCCCAGAGTTTCTTAGAACCACTTGCGAATCCCATTAATTATTCCTCTCTCTCCTTTCGCTCTCCTCTTGTTCCTTTTTCATCTGTGCCTCAAACTCCTTATCGTTATTGATATTCCCGATAACCCTGCACGGTATCATCGTTCCTATTCCTTCCTGCATGTACAGCCTCCAAATTTCATATTAAATAATTAAATCCACACTGCCAGAACCTCAACCGGCGTTCCTCCGACCACAGGCGCATTGCTATAATAAATCTCTGAAATCGTTATGCCATCAATCTTCGTGTCCCTGCCACTTGGTATCTTCTTGTACTCAGTCATAATAACTTCAGCACCACTGATTATGACAGCCATCTTGATTGTCAGATCGATTTCCGGCTTGTAGAAAGTTATGCTGTTAGCTCTGTTCTTCATTCCCAGAGAAACGTCAGTATTGGTCTTTGTAATGTCGATATTGTACACTTTGGGCAGGAGTTGAGCATTATCAGGTTGAAACGCAAGCCTGCCCATGAGCACAATCAGTTTATCAAGTCTCTCCGCTATTTGGTCTGGGCTACCCTGTTGCAGGTTTTTCATAGAATCGGATATAATCTGATCAACAGGGTATTTTTCTTCTATCTCCTGGAAGATAGATTTAGCCATTTACTTGACCTCGACAAGACCTCCATACCTGCTCGTAGATGCCCAGAACCGGATTTGTGCTGTTGCTCCTCCGGTCTTGAACTTCATCTCCCTGAACTTGGTATTTGACAGTTTCATAATGCGTCCTGCTGTCAGCTTAGTGACCCTTTTGCCACCATCAAAGCTCAGGGTAACATCAAGGGTCTGAGCCTCGATAGTCAGACTTCTCATGTACCGCTCAGTTTTCTTGAGTTCGTATTCAAGAGAATCTGTATTGCCGTCTGCAAGCACTACCTGTCCTTCCGTGAAATCCACGCTCGATGTGCCTGTGGGCAGGGTCTTAAGCGACCCATCAGAGGGATAGACTATTTCTATTGGCTCTCTCTCCTCCACATCCTGCATTACGCCCAATATGCCCTGCAATACTTCCAGGATGCCGTTGAGCTTGCGATTTACTAACGACCTGAACCCTTTATCTGTAAGCAGTTCTTTTTCTTCCTTATCGCTCTTAGAATTAGAATTGGACTCCTCTGACTTTGGTTTCGTGCTATCGTCAGCAGCCTTTCTGTTCTTTTGCTGCTGTCCCATCGCTGTTATGCGTTCAAGCTCTTGGGTAACTTTCTCAGCAACCATAGTTCCTCCAAACCTGTATATACAAAGCTGGGGATGCGGGTTTAAGCCTCATCCGTAAACGGTTTTTTCGTGCCTTTTTCTACAAAGAAGGCATTACCCTCAGAAGTTATCTCAAGATACTTGGTTGGTGCTGCTGCTCCCTTGTATTCCTCGACCTCGTAATTCACGGTCTCGATAACGAAGTCCTGAGTTCCAGCAGCGATGCTCACAGCCATGAACATGCTCTGATCATAGCTCCATTTATCAAGCCTTACGGGGTTCGTATCAGGTGCTATGGTGCTATCCACCGTGCTATCTGTCTCAGGTGAGAAGAGTGGGTCCTTCATCCAGTACATCAGCGATGCAGTTGCCTGCAAGCATCCCATATAGTGCAAATGCACGATCCTTTGTGTATCGATGTTACCTGAGACCTGCTTGTAAGCATCTCCGCTTGAAGCAACCCATTTCTTCTTTGTGATAGCCCCTGTCTCTGAAATCTTGATCCTGCCTTCCATTACTTTCGTGATTACCCAGAACCCAGAGCCACCTTTTGAACCTCCACCCGCTTTTATTATGTGCCCGACTTTAAAAACTGGCAGGGCAAGCCTGTAATCCTCATGATATTTTAGAGTCATTGTTCCTCTTTTTTAGTTGTTGTTGTAAAATGGGGATTCGATTAAACCGGAGAGTCCCCTATCCGGATTGTTCGCAAAATTATCTTAGCTCGCCTCGCCAATCTTCTTGGCTTTGATGACGACAAGGGCAAATCCAGCCGTACTCGCTGTACCACCTGCTGTACCGACAATGACAAGTTTATCAGAGCCGTTCAGAATACCGTAAGTAGCACTGACGGCAGGTGTTTTCTTTGTGCCTATTGCATCTGCAACCGCATAGGTCTGGTTGGCGCAAATATCGTTTGTACCATCCGTAACCTTGATCAGATGCGATGAAGATGCCGTTACCAGCTTTGATGCAAGCATCATCTGTATCTCAGTAATCTGCATCGGAAATGGTAGGGTACTGAAAACCTCAACGCTGCCTGCATCTGCACCGATACATGAGACGGTTGCAGTAATGGTCACCTGCTCCTTATCTGCCCCCGTGTCTATGCTTCTTAAGTCCATGCTTTACCACCTTTTAAAAAAGAGAAGATCACCGTGATTCACACGATAATCTTGGAGTCTGCAAGGGCTTCCGGCACTACTGCATAGCCGATGAACCATGCATCTGGGTCTGCTGTTACGCCTTTTAGCTGCACGCCCATCGCTTCGGATGATCTGAATGCATAGCGATCCAGAGCACCGGCATAGACACCCATCTGTTCCTGGTACTTGTAGACCGGTCTTGTTACCCAGTCTCCAAGGTACTTCTTGCCGTTTCTGAGCTTTATATGAGTCAGTCCAGACTCGTATTGCTCAATGCCAGCAAGGAAGATGGCGCAGTTCTGCTGCAAGGTGTAGGCTTTCTCATTTCCTGAGTTGTATTCTAGCTTGAATGTGGTCTCAGCCAGGTTCAGATGTACAGGGCGCAGGGGTTCGACTCTCATTGTGAGTTTCTGCCTCTTGCCTATGACATCTGCCTCCTGCATTGCTTGCTGATAGACCTTGGCAAGAATGTCCATCGCTTCTTTGTGCCTCATTGGGATAAAATACGTCATGTCTTTTCTCCCTCCTTATGTCTCCACGATTTCTTCGCCCAGGTTGGCGATCCCGCCGTTTAGCAGGCTTCCCATGTCTCCGAGCAGATCAGCATCGATTTCATCCTGTCCGAGTCCAAGTATTTCATCAAACTCTTTTCCCAGGTCATCGATTGCAGATAATTTCCCGCTTGTGTTCGTCTTGCGCGTCCGAGAGGTCTTGCCCTTTGCATAGGTCACTATCTCTCTGACCCCTTTCAGTGCTGTGACTGCCAAGCCAGTCAGGATAAACGCATTACCTGCGCCCTTATCTGCCTGTCTTACAAGCAATCCACCACCGACTGCCACTGCGCCAGAGCCTACAACGTCTTTCCAGCCCTTGAGCTTGAGGTATTGCGGAATTAAGACTGTGGTTGCGACACCACCTACGCCTCCCGCAACTTCCTTGATAGTAACATCTCCCATCAAGCCCTTGCCAGCTTCTTTTACTCTGTCAATTGCCGAGGGGTTTACTTTCATGTGCTTTACCGGCTTAGGAAAGACGATCTGTAAAGACTTCCTGCGTGGATACTTCCCTTTCGGGTTTACGAGCATCAGTTCTTCCAATGCCATTGCTTTAGTTCCTCCTTAGTTTCCTTCCAGGGCTATGCCCTGATTGCAATGGTTAGTAGGACGGCGAGCTACTTAATACAGGAAAAAAGGTTCAAAATGAAGGTTTCGTATGGTTTTATATAGAAGGGTTAAAAACGCAGTAGTTAACACTTCCAGATTGAAATTTAAGCGGGTTATGACTGATTTTTAGGATACGTCACTACCTCGGACTCCGCTTCGCTAAAGTCCGAGGCATCAACTGGGTGCATGAATTTTTTATCGCCGATTGGTTGTTTTGGCTATTGTCAATAGAGAGGGGGACACGGAACAGGCATATGAGTATTGCCCTTCTGTGCTTCTTTTGTCCTGAATCGTTGCGAATATAAGGTTGGTAAATTGCTTATGAAATCAATGAGTTTGGCTCTTAAGTTCATATACCAGCATACAACCTTGAACATAATCCATAAAAATCAATTTCATTTTCTCTCTCATCAAAAAGATTATCGGTTATTAAACTAATTTCATACTGGAGTGTTACGTTAGATCTTATGCTTGCTCACGTTAATGTTTCAGTTGCATCAAGTCAAATAACCGACGTGGTCAATTAAAGGGGTAATACAAATGTCAGAAATGTTGAAAAAGATGGGATTGCTCGGTATCGGGGTAATTTCCCTGGCAAAGGAAAAGGTTGAAGAATTTGCCCAAGAAATGATAAAAAA
>NZ_FZMP01000002.1 GCF_900196725.1 Candidatus Methanoperedens nitratireducens
AAGCTGGATATTCTTTTAGCCACTTCGTTAACATCTTCTTAAGACCATGATGAGTCATCCCGAATTCTTGGGCAAGAATCGTTAGATCTGTGCCGTAATAACCACCATTTTTCGTTTCTAATTCCCTGAGATATGCAAGAACAATATCACGACGCACCTTCATATTGAGAAAAATGTCTATCAATAGATAACAGTTTGCTTTATAAATTTATAAATTATTTAAAAGGGTTACGTGCGTGAGACTTATGACGGTACAACTCCTATTGAGAATCTGATGAAACGTCTTGATGCGAACGGGAAAAATGTACCGATTCCATGGTTAGGGAATAGAAAAATTGAGGTCAGATTTAAATAGGGTTGTAACCTAAATTATGGCGTGGAAATCCCTGTAGTTCCATCTGATTTTGTGAACCTTATATCGCCGAAATCACTCCTGACATTGCCTCCAAGATAGACATTGCCGGGCGTATCTGTTCCGGTGCTGTTATAGAGCATGAGTTTCATCTGGTAGTTTGTCTGGGTGTCCATGATGGTGTTACATTATCTACAACTATATTATAAAAGTCTGTTGAACCTGGGAACTGGTTACATGTGTTTACATTATATACTTCTAATGCGGCGCCATAAACATATGGATATACATTACTCAAAGAAGAAACTGAGATGCTCGAAGAGCCGCCCGATGTCAGATCATATGCATCCACATACCAATGCCCTGAACCGTTAGGGTATTGCTGTATAACTCCAAATACTGTATCGCCTTCACTGGCATTAACTATGATACCAGTATCATTTATCTGGTTCCCTATAACATAATATGACTGCAATTCCCAACGGTTGCGGCCGCCCTGCCCCCACTGCAATACGGGTTGAAGAATGTTGAGGGGAGAACTTTCGGGTTCCAGACCTGGAAATAAAAATATAGTCTGTCCAGTCGGGCCGGTTGGAGACGATGGAACTCTCCAATGTGCTGCAAAAAAGTTATTCCCACCATTTTCGTAGTAACTTGCAGATTCTGTCCAATTATTATATGTAGGTATTTTCGACGATGTAGCAGTTGTTTCAATGTGTTTGGTGACTTTGTAGGAGCATTCACCTGCGGCATTACATGCCATGCTCAGTACATCGTTTCGTGATAGGTTGAGTGTCTGTCGTAAATGCCACTCTGTTTCGTGTATAGCATTTATGCGTGCCATGCCTTGAGTACTTGCGTTTGATAACGTGACGTTCCCGCTTTTGATGATGGATGCATTTAGATCTGATATATTCACTATAACACCGTTTGGGAGTATTTCTTGTCCAGGCAGCAAATGCACAGGATTTATGGGATGATTAAGTGTTTTGTTCTTCGTTACAGCAGTGTTGTTTTTAAGCTCTGATTTGGTTTGCTCTGATACTGCAATACTACCGCCGATAAAAAGTAACAATATAGTACAGTCAATACCTTCGCCACATCACTATATCTATAAGATAAGATGAATAATTCTGGGATATACCACTTGTCCTACCGATATATCCCAGGAACTTGTATGTTCAACATTATTTCACGTCTTCAATGTTTAAAAACCTGTCTGAGTTCAACGGCTATATCTCAGTTGAATGTCATCGTGACAGCGCTATTAGCCATGACCGGTCAAGTTACCATGCCTGGTATTTCCCGTTGGGCAGGAGAAGGTGGAAGTTATCGTACTGTTCAACGATTCTTCAACACTCCTGTTGCATGG
>NZ_FZMP01000096.1 GCF_900196725.1 Candidatus Methanoperedens nitratireducens
ACCTGTCCACTTTTTGGGGTGCAGTCCACATTCCAATCTTTCCTCCCCCTACAGTGGAGATTTTTGATTCATATCCTCCAGTAGGTTTATTTGTCGTGTATTTCTCTATAATTTTAGTGGAATTTGCATCAAAGGCTACTTCCCCGCATTTCGAGCATTTCAAACCTGTAAGATTTGGGATTACTATTCTTTCGCCGGCTAAAATAACTTCAAAAGTTAATTCGTCGCTATAGTTCATTGTATTATTTCCACATGAAGGGCATTTAATATCTCTGACGCCTTTCATTTGCGATTCTTTTTTACCAGCGCGCCTTTTAGCTATCTCGATGGCGGTTTTGTCCATCATTTCCTGGCTTATGACGGGTATATTTTCTGGTATTTCTGTTTTTTCTTTCTTGGTTTTCATCTATTTTATTCCCTTAATCCGTACTTTTTGTCTATTCTTCTTCGAAAGCTGTTATCACGAGCACAAATCCATCGTCTGGAGTTCGATGGATTTCGAACACAATGCGTATAAGCCTAACGGGACTTGTAAATTTTGACCACGATACATAGCGCCCCTCAATGCTTTTATCTGGTTTGTATAAACCATATATCAGACCGTTTAAAATTTCTTGCTCCGTGATGTTCGGATGATGCTGTTTTATATGGCCCCATAATATATTGTATTTTTCCTTAAATACCACACAAAATACACCGTAGAGACCTTTATTATCCTCTAACCCCAACATACCCATGGTGACAGAAATGCCATTCGTCAAAATAATCGACACGGTCGGCTCATCCCCTGAGAGCTGGGAACAGGCAGCAAAAAACGCAATAGAGGATGCGTCAAAACTTCCGATATTCAAGCAGAAAGGCAGGATCACAAGGGCTACTATCAAGGATTTTGATGTAAAGATCGAGGATAATAAGATAGCAGCTTACCTCTGCAGGGTAGAGATGTTCCTTGAGTGAGGGAGGATATAATATGCCTGAAATAAGCGATGATGAGCTTGAAGCTATGCTTGAGCGGCGCCCTTCCGTGCGGGAAGCTAAGGTCGCAGACCATGAACTTATGGTCAAGGCACTTGAGCATCCTGTGAGAAGGAAAATGATAAAAGCCATAGGGGTATTCGGAAAAAAAAAGAGCGACCTACAAAAAGAAGTGGCAGTGAATGATGCTGTATTCAATTTCCAGACCGATTTCCTGATGAAAGGGAATTATATCAAAATTGAGGGCGACACATACAGACTTACTGACAGGGGACTTGCGCTACTACCCAATATCCCGAAATAGTCCGAGTATATTTTCTGCAAGTGCCTTGCTTTTCTCAACCGAGGTCATCAGTGTATCGTATCTTACTGTTCTTACCGGAAAGTCGTTCTCATCCGCAGTGTCCTTCCGGTCAATGACCATAATGTCCAGAATTTTCTTATAATATTCAGCCACACCACACGAAGATACCGGAAAACCCTGCGCCGCCATCAATTTCCCTGCCGGGCCGCTGACGGGTGAATCCCCGATGATAGGACTGACCGCGATCACTTTTTTCCGGGATAATTTTTTGCGCATACCTTTTAGTGCAAGTATCGGTCCGATACTTGTTATCGGGTTGCTCGGCCCGATTATCACATTTTCCTCACTATCAAGAGCACCAAGCACTTCATTTGTGGGTTTTGCTCTTCCAATGTTTTTAATGCGAACATCCAGTACATCGGGCTCACCGTGCGCGCCAACCCAGAAATCCTGGAAATGCATAAGCCCCTGCGGCGTATCGATCATTGTATCCACTTTCTCATCGCACATGGGAAGAATCCGGGCTTTTATTCCCAGAGCCGAAGAAAGCTGCTCTGTGGCTTCTGTCAGTAACGCCCCATTTCGCATTAATGCCGTGCGGAATATATGGGCAGCGCGGTCCATGTCGCCTATCATAAGCTTTTCGTCAATTCCCATTTTCTTCAAAGCCTGAAAGGTATGAAAGGTATCGTTCTTAACACCCCACCACTTTGCATCATCCAGCCGTCCGGAAAAAAGGTATAGTACGGTATCCACGTCAGGAGAGACAAGGTTTCCAGATATCATAATGTCTTCAGCGGTGTTCACTATTACCGTGATATCCTCCTCAGGCATCAACGAACGAAGACCCTGGAGCAGTTTCGGTGTGCCGGTCCCGCCTGATATAACTATCATATCAAACACTCGTCTTCTCAAACATTTTCCCGCCCAGCCCTGTCATCGCAAGAGCGAATAGTACAAGCACTACAACTGACAGTTCTATCTGGATAGTAGAGTTGCCAAGCAGATACCAGCGAAGCGCTTCGACGCCGTAGGTAAGAGGATTGGCATATACGAGAACGCTTAACCAGGACGGCAGCTGTGAGATCGGGAAAAACGCCCCGCTCAGAAGGACAAGAGGCATGGTCAGGAAGCTCATGACCATCTGGAATCCTTCATGACTGTCGATCCTGGAAGCAAGCGCAATACCCAGGCCTATGAACCCTATCCCGGAGATGAACATAATAACAATAGCAGCCAGGACACCCCAGAGAGATATGTAATCCACCCCGATTAACCAGGCGATAATCAGGATCAAAATGCCCTGGATCATGGCTGTTGTTACACCACCTACAGCCTTTCCGAGCGCGACGAAGAAGCGGCTGACAGGAGCTATCAGGATTTCCTTCAGAAACCCGAACTCCCTGTCCCACAGTATAGATACACCCCCGAGGAGTGATGAGAAGAGGACAGCCATTCCTATTAAACCCGGAGCTAAAAAGTTTTTATCGAACGGTCGCCCTCCTGGAAGCTGGAAAGATGAGCTGAAACCTGTACCTAAAATGACGAGGAAAAAGAACGGTGTTGCAAGAGATCCCACAACTCGCGATTTTGACCGCCAGAATCTCAGCATCTCCCGAAGCCACATGGTATATATCGTGTTCATCGCTTTTTTCACTATTATTTCCTCCGAGCCTGGATCTTGTACCTGACCTGTTCGACTTCACTTACCTCTTTATCTCTTATAGCCTTGCCTGTGTGATGTAGGAATACGTCATCCAGCGTGGGTTTACGCAGGCTGACCGAGCGGACTGGGATACCTGCATCCGAAGCCAGGGCAAGCACATGCGGTATCTGGCGCTCGCCCTCCCTTACGGTTATAAAAACTTCGTTCCCTTTCAGGGAAACTATACAGGCGCATCCGTTTTGCTTATAGACCTCGCTTAGCCTCGTCGTATCTTCACGTCTTTCCGCCTCCAGGGTTATCACGTCCCCGCCGAGCATTTCTTTCAGGGCTTCAGGCGTATCGAGCGCGACAATCTCGCCGTTATCGATTATAGCAATCCTGCCGCACAGGTGGTCTGCCTCTTCCATATAGTGTGTTGTGAGCACGATGGTCACGCCCTCTTCTTTATTCAGCGTCCTTATGTATTCCCAGATATGGGTTCTCGTCTGCGGGTCAAGACCAAGTGTGGGTTCATCGAGGAACAGGACATGAGGATGGTGCATGAGCCCGCGCGCTATCTCAAGGCGCCTCATCATGCCGCCTGAATAGGTCTTTACTATTGCATCCGCCCTGTCTGCCAGTTCGACAAGAGACAGCACCTCTGCTATCCTTTTTTTCCTGGTTTTGCTGTCCAAGCCGTAAAGCCTTCCGTGCAGGTCGAGGTTTTCCCTGCCCGTGAGGCGGTCATCCAGTGTGGTATCCTGGAATACCATGCCGATATTCTGCCTGACCTGCGAAGATTCCCTCCCGACATCAAAACCCCATACCTTCGCGCTTCCCGTTGTGGGTTCGATCATGGTGGACAGCATGCTTATCAGGGTCGTCTTCCCGGCACCGTTGGGACCGAGAAGCCCGAACAGCTCTCCTGTTTCAACTTTGATGCTGATGTTATTTACAGCAGTAATATCCCCGAATTTCTTGGTTATCCTGTCAGTCTCTATCGCAAAATCCATGTTATTTTTATTTTATATCTAATAAACGTTCAAGGATTATTAAGTTTCTCAATTTAAATCCAAAAATTGCATAACCGAAGTCTTTATCAGTTATCATTAACATTGAAGGGGTACTATTTTTACTCCAAGAAGCGGGGTAGGGTAGTCAGGAAATCCCGACGGGCTCATAACCCGTAGATCCATGGTTCGAATCCATGCCCCGCTATTAGCGAATTTGATTGAAAGGCGATATGTTTTAATACATCTTTGGCATGTAGGGTAGGGTTATGCCCAGGTGGCCTAGCTGGTTAGGGCGCCAGACTCATAGGGTAAATCTGAAGAGGCGCTTGTCTCCTGAGAAATCTGGAGGTCACGGGCTCGAATCCCGTCCTGGGCATGCCTCCACAAAAGTTTAATAAAAGCCGGCGAACGCCATGTGCGAGTAACTCAGAGCTTTATTTCTTTTAATGTCTGATATACCGGGCCATCCGGAGTGAGTGTGCTTTTTTTAAGACTTATAGAACTGACGCTCATACTGCCAAGATCAATATCTGCCAGCTTGTTGATCTTCTCAAGGAGAGCCGCTTTCTCACCCATCAGTTTTACGCGGGCAAGGGTAGCGTGGGGAGTGAACTGGCGGTCTCTTTCAAACCTGAACGGCGCTAGGACACGCTCGATCTCCTTATGCAGGTTATCAAAATCTCCCTCTGCCCCGAGCCAGATGACCTTGATATATGCAGGCTTCGGGAATACGCCTACACCTTTTATTCTTGCCTCAAACGGCTTGCAATTGACCTGCGACAATGCCGAGGCGATGGATTCAACTTTGTCTTCAGGTATGTCCCCCAGAAATTTCATGGTTATATGTACAATTTCTGGCTCTACAAGTTTTATTCCGGGAGACTTCAGTATGGAGCCTATTTTTCCTATCTCCGGTCTGAATTTTTCCGGTAATTCGACTGCGATGAATGTTCGTATCATATTTTCATTATCTAAGCGCTCTGTCTGCTTAAAAATTTGGGGCTCCATTCAGGGTGAATTTTGGTGTAATACTGGAAAAATCATTTAAACCGGAAGATACCAACTTATGATTGAGGGGCCGAGACTGTCTCCTATCCTATCCATAAGTGTTGCTTTTTTTGGCTCCTCTATCCCGTATTCTTTAATACAATCAGGATATAATGTAAGTATATGAGATTAATACTGGTAATGTTACTTTTAATAATTCCTCTTGTTTCCGGCTGTGTGGAGACCAGACCCGGCAATACTACTGCTAGCAGTTCAGTAACACCTGAATATCCACCCGTCGTGGATATGGCTAAATCAGACCTTGCTAAAAGGTTGAACATATCTGAAAATCAGATTCATCTCATCAAACAGGAGAAAAAGGACTGGCAGGATACAAGCCTCGGATTCCCGGAGGAAGGTAAGATGTA
The DNA here is from genome assembly GCF_900196725.1 of Candidatus Methanoperedens nitratireducens. Taxonomy (GTDB): domain Archaea; phylum Halobacteriota; class Methanosarcinia; order Methanosarcinales; family Methanoperedenaceae; genus Methanoperedens; species Methanoperedens nitroreducens_A. The sequence goes on from NZ_FZMP01000096.1 coordinate 5,353, forward strand.
CGCGCAGGTTATAACCCCCGGTTTTGTAATCATACTGGAAGCGGGCGGCAGGCAGTACGAGTACCACAGCGACTATAAGAGGGTGGCGGGACCGAAAGAGATACCGAAATGACGGTTAAAAGGGTTGGATTTTAGAAACCATCCGCTAATTCGGCATTTAATCTGAAGTAAGAACATCAGATAAATGCAGATGCGGAGCAACAAATCTGCGTTCATCTGCGTTTATCTGCGGTTTGTTAAATATTTACAAAATTGAATAGCAGATTCCTGTTGTAACCCGTTACAACAGTATGCAATAAGTTACCAATGGTTTCATGCATGTGCTGGTAACCATCTGAAGAACGGCTATATCTGTTACAAAAATTTAAATAATATGCTTTTTAAAATAAGCTATGATGGTGAACGCAACTCTTAGAAAGGTCGTTATTAAAAATTTCAAGAGCCTGCATGATTGCGAAATCGATATAGGGAAATTGAACGTGGTGGTGGGGGCGAACGCATCCGGGAAATCAAATTTAATTGAAGCATTCAGGCTTTTGAAAAAGATTTACGCAGGTAAAGATAGTTTCCCGTTTTTGGAATGGTGGGGTTATGACAATGTAGTATGGCAGAGAAAAGAGGAGCTGCCTATAATTATTGGGCTGACTTTTGATATTGAAGGTTATGATGTTTATTTTGAGACAAACTTTACTGGGGTGGGGCAGAAATTTCAGATTTTGCGCGAAATATTAGATGTCAGGGATTATGTAAAAATCTATAAAGAAGGTGAATGGATAACTATTAAACACGACAAAAATTTTATAATTAGCATCATCAAAAATCTTGATGAATACGATACAGATTATGGGAGCAAAGTAAATTTAAGAAAAAATAAGAACAAATTGACACAAGAGAGAAAATTTAGAACAGATTTGGATAAAAGGCTATTGGATGGATATAATACTGGATATATTAATACGGATGTTTTCTCGATATGGGGGGGGTTCAAACTTACGGAAAAAAAACCGCAAAAATATTTGTTTTTTCTGAAATTAGGCAGCCAAGAACAAAAAAAGAAGAAATGTTTGAGGAAATTCACATTTTATGTCCTGCAATCCCCGACCCTGAAAACAAATATTATACTCCCCAAGTTTTTATAATTTCTCTGGATATGATACTTTCAATTTTTAATAAGTTACTGATTTTATATCCTCTCAATATTCGAATGATGAAAACTCCTCAAGTATTCAGAAGAGAAGAAGCCCTGCAAGAAGACGGAACCAATATCGCAAGCGTATATCACACCATTTATCTCAAAGAAGGTAAAATCCCAGAAGAAATTTACAATCCCTTCACAATGGTTTTCCCAAAAATTGACGTACGCCCTCATATTACCGATGATGGCAGAGTTATGATAAAATTCTTTGAGGATGGTCTTGAACTTTTACCACCCAATACCTCAGACGGCTTCTATAAAATTTTAACTATACTCATAGCGATTTATTTAAAGCCGCCCCTGCTCATAATTGATGAAATCGAGAACTCTCTGCATCCATCGACATTGGAGCTTATTTTAGATACAATCAAAATAGGCGATACACAGACAATAATCACAACGCATTCGCCCATTGTAGTTGATATGACCGAACTAAGTAATATTATTCTGGTCGAAAAAGAACAGGGAGAATCTAAATTTAGGCGTATAAAAGACCCCGAAAAAATAAAAGAATTCTTAATAAAAAAGGGCATAACTTTTAGCGAGGGCTGGATTTACGGAGACCTATTTAAAACAGAACAGCAGGCATGAACATTAAAATAATCTCCGAAGACGATTACGGAGGCGAATTTTTAAAAAACGTAATCGTGCAGCTTAACGATAAAAAGCTGGTTAGAAAAACAACCGTCACAGGCTCAAAACCCATGCGTCCTTTATGTAATACAAAGCTCGACAGGATTTTGAAAGTCTTCGATGACACCTGCGATAAGATAATAATTATACTGGACTCTGATGAGCCTCAGAAACGTGAATATCGATATGCAAATATCAAACGTCATGTGCCAAAAGACATGAAAACCCCTGTAGAAATTATCCTGACAGATTACGAAATTGAAGAATGGATATGTATCAGTAAAAATTTAAAATGGCATTCAAAGCCATCCGAAGAACTGAAAACCAATTTCAAATATACAAAGAGCCGCCTTCCAAGATATGCCAGTGAATTGGATTTCGACGTGCTTAAACAAAAGAAGTGCAAATCCTTTATATCCTTTTTAAACGCTTTAAAGTCCTAATAAACAGCCCTAATACCCGGCATACCGCCCGCTTCCCTTTATCTGCCTTCCCATGACCAGACCTGCTACTACCCCGGTCAGATGGGCACTGCGTGCTATCGTGTCTCCTGAGCCTATGAACAGGAGGTCAAGCAGGGCGAAAAATATCAGTGCATAGGTTATTTTCATAGGGATGAAATATATATATACCTGGATATCCGGGGCCAGAATGGCAAGACAGGCAAATATCCCCATTATTGCTCCGCTTGCCCCCACGGCAGGCGCGGGGTACTGGAGGACAAAAACAGACCATAGCGAATAGCCTATCGCTGCGATTATACCTGAAAGGAAAAATACAGTAAGGAATCTCTTTCCACCGATCCTGCGCTCAAGTTCGGGTCCGAAAAAGAACAAGAACATCATATTGAACAGCAGGTGTATCGGACCTGAATGCAGGAATATATGCGTCACAAGGGTCCATGGTCTTGAAGCAATCCCCAGGGGGTCAAGTTCCAGCAAAGAAGAGTACCCGGGGATGATGTATTCCAGAAAGAACGATATGATCGCTATTATAAGAATAGCCAGCGAATAATTGCTTTTTATTACCGAGATGGCGTTGTTCAGCGACCTGAATGCAGGACTCCTGCGCCTGGTCGGTGCTGAATCCGGCGCATAGTAATATTTTCCGCTCTCATGGACCTTCTTTTTGAACAATACAAGCCCAGTGCAATCATGCGATTCGGGCAGGCGGTGGTTATAACAGTATGAATTGCCGCAAAATTTGCATGTGAACGGCATCGGGTCCCTGAAACCACAGTACTCACATTCTTTTGACATGATATCCGGCTCTAATAATGTTCTTCCGGGTTAATAATTTGTTTGGGTATGATATCTTGAACTTATCCGGGAAGAAGTTGCAAAAGATTGGCTGATAAATTTTATTCTCTGGTGAAATATAATAATATACTCAAAGCAATGAACTCAATCGCATCCGGTATCACTACATATATCGGGTTATATCCCAGCAGGTTGACTATTAACGGATAAACAGGAGGTGGAGGTGGGTTTGCAATGATCAAAAGCAGCAGTACAGCCCGGGAAAAGCTCTGGAGCAGGAGTGCAATCGTGAATATGATCAGTCCTAATGTAAAGTTAGATCTGATTTTTCTGTAAATCTCAATATACGAAACTAAAAGTACCAGCAGCAGAACAATGTTTCCTGCTGTAATATAATAAGAAATTTCTGTTATCTGAATAGGATTACCTCCTGCTTATGTTATTTACCCTGTTTATCAATTTTTTCCCAAATCTTGTTAAACTCATCTATATTCGCCTCCATGGTCTTAGAAATGAAATACATTGCGCCGTATTTATCTCCCTCCATTGTTATTACTCCGTTTTTGACAAGGACATCGAGATGATGCCTTATGGTCTTATAATCCATATTCAGCACCTCAGCTAATTGGTTCGCATTATACGGTCTGTCAATAAGGAGCTTCAGGATTAACGCCCGGGTCTGCCCGCCGCGTGTTCCTGCAATCAGATACCACAACAATTTTTTCAGAGATTATCCTCCTTACCCTGCTCAGGGTAAATGGACATTGTAATTATTATAACTTATGGTAAGAATTTTAAACCGGACCGCTATAACCTCTTACCTTAAAGTCTGCACAATATCCTTTAGCAAGCTTCCTGCATTCTTCGATATCCACGACCGGCAGCTCAACCACTGTGAACCGCAGCTCTATCCCGGCTTTTGAGATGTCGCGGGCAAAATCAAGCATTTTTTTGTACGCATCTCTTAATTTCGGTCCGCATAGATTATTATACGTATTCTCATCCTGTGCGTTCAGGCTGACAGAAACAACTTTCATACCTGCTTCTGCCAGTTCTTTTGCCACGTTCCTGCCGGGATACAGGATCCTGGCATGACCGATGGTATCAAGCCGGGTCGGAACACCTCGGTCGGTAAGCCATCTTGTTATCTTGAGCACATCATCCAGGCGCAGCAGCGGTTCACCCATACCTGTGAAGACCGCTTCTTTATATTTTGAAAGGTCGGCTTGCGATAGTTCATTAATAATTACAGAAAGCGACGGTTCCTTTGAGAGCCTGAGGTTATAGCCGTACACACCGTCCGAATAACGCTTGATGCAAAAAACACATTCGGCAGTGCATCTGTTCGTGATGTTAAGATAAATGTTCCCATGGGCTTCGTAGATGATCGTATCTTTTTTGTCCATTTTCTTCATTATTATAATCTATTTAATACTTATTATTACTTGTCATTATCTTGTTGTTACTTCACATCCGTTCTCATTGATAATCACGGTATGCTCTGCCTGTGCAACGATCTCTCCATCGGCTTCGCTCAACTCGAAGTATTTCCTTAATCCTTTAATATCTCCAACCTTTATTTGCGGAACCCATCTTTTCGCAAAAGGCAGGGTACCGAACCTGTCCTTTATCTGCCGGCCTTCCTTTGTCCTGGTCATGCCGTTCACTGCAAAGATATGCGGCTTCCCGTATTTTATGTTACCCTTCCCGTATGTGGCAAAAGGTTCGATTGCAAATACCATATCTTTTTTTATCTTCTGACTGAGAAAGCTCCCGTAGTTCGGGATAGTAACACCTGCATGGAGCCTGTACTGCTCAAGGCTATGCCCGGTCAGGTCCTTGACAGGGTTGAAGCCGTGTTTTTTAATTGTATTTCCGATTATTTTTCCGATCGCTTTTGTTTCGGTATTATCTTTGATGGCAGCGATGGCTTTCTCAAGCGCCTCTTCGCAGGCGTTTATCAATTTCCTGTGATTTCCTGTCCCTACCTCTACCGTACTTGCAGTATCCGCAATATAACCTTCAATGTGCACCCCTGTATCTATTTTTACGACATCTCCTTTACAGAAGCACCGCAGATTATCTTCAGGCGTGTAATGTGAAGCGATCTCATTGATGGAAATATTGCAGGGAAAGGCAATATTCCCTCCCAATTCCTTTATCCTGTTCTCAGCGTATTCCGCGACCTCAAGCAGAGCGACATCCTCTTTTATTCTGCATACGGCCTCATTTCTGACCCTGGCTGCTATCTTTCCCGCTTCTATATAGTAACTGTGGATCTCTTCATTCATCTTTCTCGCATAACTATTGCTGCTCCTGCCAATATAAGGGCACCGCCGAGCAGTATGGGTATTGTGACTCTCTCACCAAGGATGAGGACGGCTAAAATAACCGCGCTCACAGGTTCTATCAGACCCAGGATGCTGGCATTTGATGCTTTTACCTTCTTCAGCCCGTTAAAATACAGTGATACAGCAAGAATGGTCGGGAATATCGCTAAAAGTATAAGATAAACAATATTTCCTGAGACTATCTCGATAGGAACGATACCGACCGGAAGCAGAATAAGTACGGCAATTGCGAAACTCCAGAAAGCCTGGGTATAGCCCGTGTAACTCTGGCCGATATATTTTGAGGTCAGTATCTCAAGCGCATACGAGATGCCAGATAGTATGCCTGCCGCAATTCCAACCGAATAGGAAAAATCAAGCTTTTCAGGGTCTACGATAATTACTATGCCGACGATTGATAAAATAAGGGCCATGATCTCTTTTCTGGTAGGATTTTCTTTCAAAAGGAGAGGCGAGAGCACAGTTACATACACAGGCGCCGTGTACAGCAACAGCACCGCGACCGAAACGGACGCATTTAAAACTGAGACGAAGTATGTCAGCATCGTCGCCACCTGAAGTATGCTGAATAACACCAGGTAAATTTTTTTATCTTTTAGCTTTATTTTATCCACGTTCCCTGAAATCAACAAAATAATTAAAATAATCAGGAAAGCCAATGCGACCCTGTAAAAAATAATATTCTGGACAGACATCCCGATAATCTTTTTGCAAAAATCCCTGCAAGTCCCCATAATATCGCGGCTGTAATAATCTCGCCATAGCCTTCAGAAAAATCGCTCGCATGGATTTGTTTCATCTGCATCTGAACGGTCTGTAACACAAAATAATTTATGCTGGTGTGGAAATTAAAAACTTTTAAATGATCCTCTCTTCCCCTTTTTCCCGTGTCCTTATCCTGACATCCTTCAAAAACGATACGCTTTGAGCAAGAGCCTCCAGCTCATCCCTGGTAAAAGGTTTCTCCTTTTTTATCTTCCCATCAGGTGCATATTCAGGGATACCCTGCTGGATTACATAGGTGCAGTCACGGCCTTTCAGTGACCTGGCGATACCGGTAACGTCTGCAAAAGACCTGAATACTGTAGTCCTGACCTCAATAGCGACATCCTGGAGAGCCAGAGACTGGAGGGCATGTTCAGCCGCATCCCTGACCCCTCCTGTTATGATAGTGTATCTTTTTGCGTCATCAGGCGGAACCTTGATATCAATGAAGAGCTTATCCACCAGTTTCTTCTCGATAAGAGCCCGGAGGCGATCGGGATAGTATCCATTGGTCTCAATGCCCACAAGCAGCCCATGCCCTTTTGCGAACCTTGCAAGGTGTTCAAGCTCCCGTGGATGCGCGGTTGGCTCCCCGCCTGAGAAAACCACGGCGCTTATGAAGCTTTTTGCGTCAAGGACCTGTTTCTCTATCTCCTCGATATCTACGGCAGTGCCTTTCTTGAAGAGGGGTTCAAGACGGTTTGCCACCTCGATGAACTTGTTGTTAGAGCAGTAAAGGCAGTCAAAATTGCAGCCATTGAAGAAAATAACAGACGCAGACCTGCCGTACCAGTCTATTGTCGATACCGGGATCATTATACCGCTAAAGATCAATTTCATTTTTCTCCTTCATCAAAAAGATTATCAGTTAATATCCTGTGGTGCTTATTAGCTTATCTTTGTGAAAATGATCTTAATAACTGCGATAAGATTTTCCTGTGAAGTATTTTATGGTTTACTAAAAATCCTTTACGGCTTCAAACTTGTTGCATCCATTAGGGCATGCCCATGAATCCAATCCATCCGGACTCCAGGTCTCACCGCATTTCTCACACATCAGGATTACACAATTCTCCAGTTCCAGTACCCGAATATTCGACATGCCATGCTCTGCTGATCGTTGTTCAGAAGTCATCCTCTAAGTCTCCGCCTTCTTATAGGCTCTTTGTGGATTTATATTTTCCGCACATGTTTTGAGCATCTTATCCAGTAAGGGTAAACCTTTATATTTTTTCATATACTTTGATAGGTATGGGGAGAAACGTGAGTTCCTCCCCGATAAGGTCCACTCCCTTTAAGCCCGCCTGTTTAAAATTAGTAAAACCGGGCTATTTTTAGACATGTACTTATTAATATTTAAACTTTTCGACACATGCTTTTAACATATGTTTGACAAACATAGGATTTTAAATGCAACAAAATTGTTTAGGTATGTTTGTGGGCAGGTCTCAATTTTAATAAATCAACCCCACTCCCCAGCCTGCCCTTCTTGCTATTTGCTTAATGATACTTGAATAATCGAACTTCATAACGAGTTTTGCGAATAAAGCAATAGATTTTTATACCTATGGGAGATATTAAATTAGAAGAGTGTGACGAAGTTTCATAATGTAATATGCACTTTGCATTAACAGTTAATAAGTTAATCCAATACCGGCTGTTATAAGCCTTACTCCGACCAATTGCATTATCAATTAAACAGACGTAGTTAATTAATGGAGGAACACAAATGTCAGAAATGTCAGAGATGTTGAGAAAAATGGGATTGTTCGGCATAGGGGTAATATCCCTGACTCAGGAAAAGGCTGAAGAATTTACCCAGGAAATGATAAAAAAAGGGGAAATGAGCAGAGAGGAAGGTAAAAAATTCGTCAGGGATGTGTTATCCGAGCAAGATAAGCAGCTCAAAGATATCGAAAATAAAATAAACCAGACGATCAGAGAATCTCTTGAAAAAAGCGGGGTTGCGATGAGAGAGGACCTTGAGGCTTTCGAGAAAAAGAGGGTTGAGGTACTTGAAAAAAATGCTGAAATGAGAACAAACCTTGATCGTCTTGAGAAAAGGCTCGAAATACTTGAAAAAAATACCGTGATGAGAGTTGATGTCGATGTTCTTGAGAAAAGAATTAAAGAACTTGAACAAATAAAACAACCCATGACCGAGTAATAGGTATATTCTGGAAGTAATGCCTTGGATCTGCTGGATAGAGAAAATGCATATGTTAAGCGATACCGGAAGATAGTCAATGTACTGGTACGGTATGGTTTCGGATACCTTGTTGACAGGTTCAGGCTTCGCCCGCTCAGGTCACTTCGTGAGAGAATTACCGGACAAGAACCCCTCCGGGAACAGTTGCTCGCACTATCCGAAGCAGAAAGGCTGCGCCTTGCATTAGAAGAGCTTGGGACCACATTTATAAAATTCGGGCAGATCTTAAGCACACGCTACGATATCGTCCCGGAAGAATTCATAAATGAGATGGTAAAACTTCAGGACCGGGTCCCGCCTTTTGATTACTCTGAGGTGAAAAGAGTAATCGAAAACGAATTTCGAAGAAGCATTGAAGAGATTTTTTTATCATTTGATCCTGAACCGATTGCTGCAGCTTCAATAGGGCAGGTACACCGCGCCAGACTCCCCGGGGGAGAGGAAGCAGCGGTTAAAGTGATGAGACCTGGTATTGAGAGAATGATCGAGATTGATCTGTCGATCTTAATGAGCCTGGCAAAATTCGCCGAAAAGCATGTAAAAGAGAGCAGGTCTTACAACGTCGTCGGTTTTGTAGAAGAGTTTTCCCGTATTATCCGGCTGGAGATTGATTACATCCACGAAGCCCGGAATGCAGACAACTTTTATCTGAATTTTGAAGGCAGCACGACTGTCAGGATACCCAGGATATACTGGAAATATATCACAAAGCATGCTTTAACAATGGAATATCTGGAGGGTATTAAAGTATCAGACCTGGAGCAACTTGAAGGCGCAGGGCACGATAAGAAAAGAATTTCCAGAATCCTTACAAATGCTTACCTGAAAATGATATTTGAGGATGGTTTTTATCATGCAGATCCGCACCCGGGAAATATTCTGGTCTCCAGGGATGAGACTATTGTCTTTCTTGATTTCGGGATGGCGGGTTATGTTGATCCCGTACTTCGTGAAAACCTTGCAGATATAATGATAGCCATAAGGAAAAACGACATTGATTTACTCATAGAGAGCATCATAGAGCTGGGATTAATCAGCCATATCGGAGCTGAGAGTCCAATGCTCAGAATCCAGCTTGAGGAGCTTGTGAACAGGTACTATGGTCTCAGTATTAAATTTACTGATCCCATAGAATTTTTACAGGAACTTATAAGAATAATATCAAAGAGCGGGGGCATCATCCCTACAAACGTCATGCTGCTGTCGAAAACTCTCAGCATTGTCAATGAGATCAACCGCAAACTTGACCCTGATTACAATTTTGCAGAACTTGCCGAACCTTACTTTAATAAAATCATCCAGGAGCGTACAGGAATTTCTTATCTGACCGGGGAGACCACAAAGATAGCATGGGATTTTATCCGCCTGGTAAAGGCCTTTCCAAAGAGGATCAATCATATTCTTGCACAGGCAGAAAAAGGGACACTTAAGATTGAACTGGAGCACCGGGGACTTGAGACTGTTACCGAGAAACTGGATGTAGTAAGTAACCGTTTGTCTTTTAGCCTGATAATAGCCGCGCTGATAGTGGGCTCCTCGCTTATTATCCAGACAAGGATGTCGCCCAGCCTCTGGGGTGTGCCTTTGCTCGGTGTCTTCGGATATTTGCTTGCAGGTATTTTCGGGATGGGGCTAATTATTTCTATCCTGCGCTCAGGAAAATGGTAAAAAACCAGGCGGTTATTTTTTAGCGGTTATATTTTGCCGGGCTTGTCAGTTTGAACCATTTATATTGCGATAATACGCTGCATGTCAGTACCCCAAGGATGGTTATTTCCTGCAGGAACTCTGAACTGTTCTCCTCTAACAATATACCGAACATCTCGTTTAACTTTATTGAGGCATAGACAAGGAAAAAGAAACATGCCAGGAGAAGCAGAATCCAGTTATCCTTCATGAAAGAAGTATTAAGGAACGCTTTTGCTCTTAACATGTTGATATCTATTAATGTGTTGTATATAAACAACTTTGTGAAAATTATGTGAACCAGCATATTATAAAGCTTTAAGGATTAAAGCATATTAAATAGGAGCTATGAATTTTGCATTAATTGCCCCTACGCCTGCTGAGTCAGAAGGATTAAGAGGCAGGCTGAGTCCGCAACCGAAGCAGGAAATGAAAGTCATATCCGAGGGCGAGCTATATGGAAAGCCTGTTCTCTTTACCCATTGCGGCGTGGGTAAGGTCAACGCTGCCCACTCTGCAACGTTGATGCTGGAGAATTACAATGTAGATATTCTCATACTTTTCGGTATCGGAGGCGGATATTCAGGAGAGGTCGGCGATATTGTCGTTGCGGAGAGCGAGAGCTACGGCGATGAAGGGGTGTTAACAAAAGATGGCTGGAAATCCATGAAATTCATGGGCTTCCCTTTATTAAAAGACGAAAGAGAATATTACAATACCTTCCCGATGGATACGGAACTGGTACAGCGCGCAATAAAAGCTTTAAAGGATGCAGGACTCAACGTTAGTTCCGGTAATTTCGTAACAGTATCGCAGTGTTCCGGAACCCGCGAATCCGGGGAAATAATGAAGAAGCGCTTCAATGGCATATGCGAGAACATGGAGGGCGCTGCGGTAGCGCACATATGCACGATGTACAGGGTACCGATGATAGAGGTCCGCGGTATAAGTAATATTATCAAGGACAGGGATATGAAAAAATGGGACATAAAGAAAGCAGCTTCAAACTGCAATGAGGCGGTAATAGAATTAATAAAAAGGTTGAAATGAAAACACTCTCCTTAGGTTATTCCCCATGCCCGAATGATACGTTCATTTTCTACGCTTTAGCGCATAAAAAGATCCGCGGGGATGTTGAGTTCTCTGAGATGTTGAGGGATGTGGAGACGCTGAACAGAATGGCGCTCCATGCAGAGATGGATGTGACCAAGACCTCTTTCTATGCCTTTGGATATCTTCAGGATAATTATTGTCTTCTTCACTCAGGCAGCGCACTTGGAAGAGGATGCGGACCCCTGATTGTCTCCAAAAATCCGTTACGGGTGTCAGAGCTTTACGGAAGGAAGATAGCCATTCCCGGAAAAATGACGACTGCTTACCTACTTTTGCAATTATTTGCCCCTGAGATAAAAAACGTGGTCGAGATGCCTTTTGACCGAATCATGAACGCTGTAAGCCTTGGCACGGTGGATGCGGGATTGATAATTCACGAAGGACGGTTTACTTACCCAAAATACAATCTTATAAAGCTCATCGACCTTGGGGAATGGTGGGAGAAAGAAACTGGCTTGCCCATACCTCTTGGCGGGATTCTTGCAAAGAGGGAGTTAGGTGCAAATGTGATAAGGGAAATAGACCGCATGATAAGGGAAAGCATCGAATATGCGTTCCGAAACCGTGCCTCTACACGTGAGTATATCAAAAATAATGCGCAGGAGATGGATGATACTGTGATCGACCAGCATATCGGGCTTTATGTAAATGATTATACGCTGGATATTGGTGATGGTGTTCTTGCGATTAGGGAGATGTTAAAAAGGGCGGGGGAGTTAAATTTGATTCCTTACTCAGATGAGCCTTTGTTTATTGATTGACACAAGTTTATAAATATAAAAGAAAATAATAATAGCATTTATGTTACAAAAAATCAAAATACAAAATTTCAAGCTGCACAAAGATACATCACTTGAAATTAAACCAATTACGTTATTTATCGGGCAAAATAATAGCGGGAAATCCAGCATCTTCCAGGCGCTGCAACTTATAAAGCAAAATTTAAAAGTACGTGCTTATCCAGATAATTACTGGAATGATTATGGGGAGAGATCTTTCGACCAACTAATTCCGCCTAAACCAATAACAAGAAAGTTGGGGCCTAAAGATATCGATATAGAAGCTGATGATCGAATCATTCCACCAAAACGTCCTAAATCCACTCAAAATTATTACCTCAATCCATACTTATTGATAGATGTTGGTACTTTTGAAGATATTCTTAGAAAAGACGAAAGATTTATTGGCATCTCAATGGAAGGAAATATATCTGTAAAAAATCGTGCACTGAAGGAGGAAGGGGTAGAAAATATACAAATTCGTTATGAAATGAAATTCCGTAATAACATTCTTAATTACCATTGCGGTGAGATCAAGGGAGGGCAGTATAATTTGGGGTGGAATTGGAATGAGGGGAGAGAAAAGAATAAAACCCCTATCTCTTTAAAAATTGATGGAATAGACTTCAGTATAGATACGCACAACGAGATAAGTGAACCAATCAGATCCAGCGGGGCTTCATATGGAACAAATATTTCATATGAAATAGAGGCAAACGCTCAAGAGTTAAAAGAAGGCTTGGTGAATTCCATAAAAGATTTTATCGGTTCAATTCATGCAATCTATGGACTCAGGGGTTTTGAAGAGATATCATATCCGCTATCAGATACGCCTCCGCCTGATACGGATTTCATGCTACTATACGATAGGTCGCTGGCTATCAACAGCCTGCTTCCCTATAACAGGGATTTAGAGAGCCAGCTTTCATTATGGTTTAAGAATCTATTAGGCGTAGAAATCAGCTTTGAGCTTCTTCCCGGCAAGACTGTAAAGATAAAAGCAAAAAATACGTATGGTGAGACCTCTTTTATCAATGAGGGTTTAGGAATACACCAGCTTCTTTTTATTTTCTTACCCATTGCGTTGGCACAGTCTTCACATACATTTCTCATAGAAGAACCTGAAGTGCATCTCCATCCTAAAGCTCAATCAGATATCACCGCAACATTTATAAAAATTTATAAAAATGAAGCTAAACAATTTTTAATTGCTACTCACAGCGAACATATATTGTTTGGATTTCTTAATGCACTGGCAAGAAAGGAGATTTCACTCGATGATATCGCAATTTATTACTTTAAGAACGAAAAGGGAGTTGCTGAGATAACAAAATTAGATATTGATGAATATGGAAGAGTCTCAGGCGGATTACCAGGCTTTTTTGAGCAAAATATCAGAAATGTCATTGAATATCTTGATGCATTAGATTCAAATAAATGAAATATAAGTTCATTGTTGATGAAAATATTTTTTATTGTGCAATACGAGGCGTGGACGAGTATGATAGCATTGATACCAGCTCCGCACGGTTTCTTGCCTATTTGTTAAAAAATTGTCATAAAATATACGTTGATAGCGAATGTAATCGGTGTTACGAGAAAACAATCAAAAATAAACTGAAATATATGTCGAAAAATGAGCCCGTTTTACCACAGGTCGATTTGCTGATCCAAAATATATTCCATACTTCAGAAAAAATAATACGGGAGTTCTCGGATTCATTGCAGTTTCCCGATGAAGCGGCGATTCCTCGTAAAGATGTTTATATTGCCAGATGCGCTAATCATTTCTCGGCAAAAATTATAACGCTTGATAAGGATTTTAGAGATGCTGTAAATAATCATGCTTTTTTAAAACAAAACGGAGTAAAAGCGCTTCACCCAAAGGACGCTATTAAACTTGTATCTGAAGCTTAAATAAAAACGACAAGTAGCATAACACTTTCTTCATGGTAAACCTTTACCATCACGGATTTTTGTCTTTTAACATTCGCTCAATCAATGATAATGTGATGTTCCTCTGCCTGACCACATCCCGGGATTTTTCAATATCACGGTATGCTGTTATGTCTCTTTCTTTAGGTACGTCCCGGTATTTTGTTACTTCTCTGGTCGTTTGATATACTTTATATGAGGTATATGAAAAACTGCCGGCAAATGTCTGTATGAACTGGTAATTTTCATTAGGCATCAAAACCACCCTGTCTGTCGTAACATCATACGACCTGTTAGTGCTTATTACGTGAAAAGCTATCCAGAATTCCCCGCTGCTGTTACCTGTGTTTTTTATTGATATCTTTAAATCAAACTTATCGTTTATGCGGTCATCGGTTAAATACCAGCCCGATGTCGTATAATTATTCAACGGGACGTTCTCTATATATGAATCTTTCTCAAAGTATTTCTGTGTTGTTGTATATGGTTCCTGTTCTGTGTAAAATTCCTTATCCGTGTAATTCTCTGCTGTTGTATAAGGGATATTTATTGCGATAAGAATAACTATAATAGAAATACTCAGAATAACCCATATGTCAATAATCTTTTTTTTCATCACTTATGCCCGGTTTAAAGAAAGTTCTTTATCAAGTCATCCCGTTTATTATCGCTTCCGCCGCCATCATTTATCTTGATTATCTTCTGCGCTTTCCTTTTGCCGGGCGGACAGCCCGCGCATTCATAAATGAAATGGATAAAACCGGTCTCCGGGTTCTCAACGGTCTTTGTGTGCATATATTCTGTGTTACAGTCCGGACATGTCCCGACTTTAGGTACGTTCTCATTGCAGTGCTGGCACTTGCAGACCACAACATCTATTACCTCGTTCTTTGTGTTTATAGCAGATATTTTATATTCGTCGCTTTCGGTAGCCATATTTCCAATCAACTCTATAATCAGTGGATATATTAAATCTTATGGATTTGTTGCGGTAATGCCAAAATCTTGCATAACAAAAGCTTTATTCATCTCCATGCTGTAAGATAAAAAGAGGTGAATTACGTGACAGAACAAATTCCACCATACAGAATCGATTTTCTCCGTGCTCTTAATATGGCATGTTTAAAATGCGGCGATAAACACCAGGCGAATTGCCCTGTGGGGTTGGCAAAAGCGCAGATTAACAGCACAGATGACTTATTAACCGAATTTTACAAAAACAATAAATAACCAAAACATATTATATTCCTGACGGCATAAGAGCCTCTCGTGTCGAACATAGCAGTGCTCGTTTCAGGAAGGGGCTCAAACCTCCAGGCAATCATAGATAGTATTGAAAATGGCTATCTGAAGTCAAGGATTACTGTAGTTATCAGCGACGTCGGGAACGCATACGCCCTGGAACGTGCAAAAAAGCACGGGATAGATGCTGTTTTTATTAATCCCGGGAATTTTGCATCTAAGGAATTATACGAGAAAGAGGTTCTGAAAGTCCTGAAAAAGCACGGTTCTGAACTTGTGCTGCTTGCCGGGTACATGAGGATCCTGGGGAAAACGCTGCTTGAGGCGTTCAGGGACCGCATGCTCAACATCCACCCTGCGCTGCTTCCTGCTTTTCCAGGTCTTCATGCTCAGAAGCAGGCGTTTGATCACGGCGTGAAAGTTGCGGGATGCACAGTCCATTTCGTGGATGAGACGCTTGATTGCGGTCCCATAATCCTGCAAAGGTGCGTGGAAGTGAAAGAGGACGACACGTCCGAGACTCTTGCAGACAGGATACTTGAACAGGAACACAAGATTTATCCCGAAGCTGTGAAATTGTTTGTCGAAAACCGATTGCGTATAGAAGGACGGAAGGTCAGAATCATAGAATCATAAACACTGAAAAAAGGAATCATTATGCCATTAAAAACAATTGATCCTGAAATTTACGAAATAATGAAACATGAAGTGGAGAGACAGAGGAACAAGCTGAACCTTATTGCTTCAGAGAACTACGCAAGCCGCGCGGTACTCCAGGCTATGGGCTCGGTAATGACGAATAAATATGCCGAGGGCTATCCCGGAAAGAGGTACTACGGCGGGTGCGAATACGTGGACATGGCAGAGAATCTCGCTATTGAGAGAGCAAAGAAACTTTTCAAAGCCGAGCATGTGAACGTCCAGCCCCATTCAGGCTCACAGGCGAACATGGCAGTGTATCTGGCTATGCTCAAGTGCGGGGATACTATCATGAGTATGGATTTGTCGCACGGGGGTCATCTTTCACACGGGAGCCCTGTTAATTTCTCAGGGAAGCTATTCAATATCGTGCCCTACGGCGTCTCAAAGGAGACTAAAACCATAGACTATGATACCCTAGCAGAGCTTGCTAAAAAGCACAGGCCGAAGATGATCGTCTGCGGAGCAAGCGCATACCCGCGCGAGATAGATTTTAAGAGGTTCAGGGAAATAGCGGATGGGGCGGGAGCGCTTTTACTGGCCGATATCGCGCATATCGCGGGGCTGGTCGTTGCCGGCATACATATGGACC
Source organism: Candidatus Methanoperedens nitratireducens (assembly GCF_900196725.1). Taxonomy (GTDB): domain Archaea; phylum Halobacteriota; class Methanosarcinia; order Methanosarcinales; family Methanoperedenaceae; genus Methanoperedens; species Methanoperedens nitroreducens_A. Next base: position 21,811 of record NZ_FZMP01000096.1, read on the forward strand.
CGGTGCCTTACGCTGATTTTGTTACCACGACTACGCATAAGACGCTGCGGGGCCCGCGCGGCGGCATGATAATGTGCAGGTCGGAGTATGCGAAGGATATTGATAAGGCGGTATTCCCGGGTGTACAGGGCGGTCCCCTGATGCATATCATTGCTGCAAAGGCAGTTGCATTCAAAGAAGCGATGAACAGGGATTTTAATGAATATCAGAAGCAGATAGTGAAAAATGCGAAGACCGTCGCCTCGGAGCTTGTATCAAGGGGCAATGAACTTGTCTCCGGCGGCACGGATAACCACCTGATGCTTGTTGACATGACGCCGCTTGATATAACCGGGAAGGATGCCGAGGCAAAGCTCAGCGAGGCTGGCATCATTCTGAACAAAAATACCATACCTTTTGAGACAAGAAGCCCGTTCATCACAAGCGGCATCCGCATCGGGACTCCCGCAGCAACCACGCGGGGGATGAAGGAAAAAGAAATGATAACTGTCGCCTGGGCTATCAACGAGATCCTTCATAACATGAACGATGCGGAGAAATTAAAAGAAGTTAAGAGAACCATTCTTGAACTTTGCGGGCATTTCCCGATCCCGTACGAGTGAGGTCCCTGGATGGAGCCGCTTCCCGAGGTCACAGACCCCCGCGTTATAGACGGGAGGAAAATAGCGCAGGCCATTGAGGCGAACGTCAAGAACGAGGTCGGGAGATTCATAAAAGAGCACGGCATCAAACCCGCCCTTGCTACCATACTCGTGGGAGAGCATCCTCCCTCGAAATTGTATGTCAAGCTCAAGCACTGGGCATGCAAGCGCGTGGACATCATATCCGAAGACCACAAGTTCCCGCAGGAGGCTAAGCAGGAAGAGATAATCGAGCTTATCGAGACGCTGAACAGGCGCCCTGAGATACACGGGATACTTGTGCAGTTGCCCCTGCCAAAACATATCGACGAGCGCGAGGTTATGATGCGGATTGCACCTCAGAAAGACGTGGACGGCTTTAACCCCCTGAATATGGGCAAGATGCTCATCGGGCGCGAGGGATTCGTGCCATGTACGCCCAAGGGTATTGTCCGTGCCCTTGAGGAGTTCAATATTGACCCGCAGGGCATGGAAGTAGTTGTCGTGGGGCACAGCAATGTGGTGGGGAAACCCGCCGCGATCATGCTCCTTAACCGCAATGCGACTGTTAAAGTATGCCATGTATTCACTAAAGATCTAAAGAGCCACACGAAAGAAGCGGATATACTCATCGTGGCGACTGGCGTGCGCGGGCTTATCAAGGGAGATATGGTGAAAGAGGGTGTGATCGTGTTCGATGTGGGAATAACATGGTTCGATGAAAAGGTATACGGGGATGTAGACTTTGATGATGTCCTGCCGAAGGTGAAGTTAATATCACCTGTACCGGGGGGCGTGGGTCCGATGACGATAGCGATACTGATGGAGCATACGCTCATGGCGGCGAGGTTACAGGTAGGAGATTAACTCACCGCAAAGAGATGCAGGAATTCACCGCAAAGGACAGCAATAGGAACTCTTTGCGTCCTGGTATGAAAAATGGTA
>NZ_FZMP01000021.1 GCF_900196725.1 Candidatus Methanoperedens nitratireducens
TTTTTAGTTTGTTAATTACTTTAGAGTGTACAATCGTATTCCAATCTTAATTTTCTATCCTTTTCAGGAAGAAAATCCCTTCTGAATGCAAAGACATAAATACTCACTTAAGTTTAACCATTAATTATGACAAAAAGTGAATCCGCATGTAGCGCAACGATTTCTCAATTTCGTCCCACCTTGACAGGACCAATTCACTCTAAATATTCCCTGGTTTGCACAGGCTGCTTTGCCACTTATTATGACGACCGTCTGAAATGCAATTCGGACAGCGCGCTTTTGCGGGCGAAGTACAGCAGCAGGCAGCTCATGTTAAAAGACGTACCCGGAATGGGGAAGTTCCATGACTGGCTGCCCGTAAATGAAATAATCACATCCGATTCCGGTCCCATAACATATAAAAGCACGGAACTTGCTGCTGAGCTCGGGTTAAATAATTTATACATATCTTTTAACGGCTACTGGCCTGAAAGGGGGGCTTTTATAAAAACATGCAGTTTCAAGGAGCTTGAAGCCTTCCCGACCATCCAGAAGCTTAAAAATACCGGGCGCTCGCTCGTACTGGCTTCGGCGGGGAACACAGCGCGGGCTTTTGCGCATGTAGCAGGAATGACCGGAGTAAAGGTTTACATCGTAGTCCCTGAAAGCGGCATGTCAAGAATGTGGCTTCCCGAAGAGCCCACGGATTTTATACATCTTATACAAATGGGAAAGAACTGCGATTATACGGACTCGATCCATCTTGCTGAGCGACTTTCGTCCCTTCCCGGAATGCTGGCAGAAGGCGGAGCAAGGAACGTGGCGCGCAGGGACGGGATGGGGACCGTAATGCTCGATGCGGCTTTTTACATGAAACAGATGCCTGACCATTACTTCCAGGCGATCGGAAGTGGAACAGGCGGCATTGCAGCCTGGGAAGCCTCACTCAGGTTGCTTGAAGATGGGCGGTTCGGTTCGCGATTACCCAGGCTCCATCTTGCCCAGAACCTGCCGTTTGCCCCCATGTATCATGCATGGGAAGCGGGGAGGCGTGAAATCCTGAAAGATATCGATATGCCAGACCCGAAGAAACTCATCCATGAGATGTACGCTGATATCCTCTCTAACAGGGAACCCCCCTATTCAATTGGAGGCGGAGTTTACGATGCTCTGTGTTCGACCGGCGGGATGATGTACGGTATCTCGAACAGCGAGGCGAAAGCAGCCCAGCAGTTGTTCGAGCGGTACGAAGGAATTGATATCTTCCCGCCCGCAGGGGTGGCAGTCGCATCTTTAATTGAGGCGGTAAACAGCCAGAAGATAGACGCAGAAAAGCACATTTTACTGAATATAACAGGCGGCGGCGTAAAACGTCTTGAGATGGACTACTCTCCGCACAGGATAGAGCCGGCAGCGTACGCAGAAAATGCACATGTCCCGCTTGAAGAAATAATCACGAAAAAGGTATTGGCTGATGGAAAGCCCCGAGCAAAAGGTCGTTAAAATCCTTAAAGATAACAGCATAGACATTGCAGTCACGCTGCCGTGCGACAGGATAAAGGTGCTGCTCCCTCTGATAAGCCGAAGCATACAGACCATTCCGCTTACCCGCGAGGAAAATGGCGTCGGGATTTGCGCCGGCGTGTACCTTGGGGGTAAAAAGCCGGTAATGGTCATCCAGAGTACGGGCACAGGCAATATGATAAATGCGCTTCTTTCTCTGAATCTTACCTACGATATCCCGCTGCCCGTGCTTGCAAGCTGGCGCGGCGTTTACAAAGAATCGATAGAGGCACAGGTACAGCTCGGGAAAAGAATGCCTGCGATCCTTGATGCTGCAGGCATAAAGTTCACAAAGATAGAATCGAAAGATGAACTGGATAAAATAGACCTTGTAATCAAAGATGCTTTTAACAATGCCAGACCGCATGTAGCACTTATTTCCCCTGCCGTATGGGAAGGCTCCTCAAAAGAAGTTCCGGCGCCCTGTGAGATCACTTCCAGGCCTTCAGTATTTGATTTTAACTCGGAGATAAGAATGCCCGCAATGTCGCGATATGATGCGATAAAAGTATTAACTTCAGTGGTGGATGATATTATACTCTCAAACCTCGGTATCCCTTCTAAAGAGCTATACACAATCAAGGACAGGGAGCTTAATTTTTATATGCTTGGCTCAATGGGGCTTGTTTCAGCCATCGGGCTCGGGCTTGCTCTTGTGCAGGAAAGGCATGTGTACGTTATCGACGGCGACGGGAGCCTCCTCATGAACCCGAACGCTCTTACGGCTGTCGGGGCTTACAATCCCCGGAACCTCTGCATAATAGCGGTTGATAACGCGGCGTACGGTTCTACGGGGAACCAGGAGACCTGTACCCGCACGCAGATAGACCTTGAGCTTCTGGCACGGGCGAGCGGGATAAAGGATACCGTAAAGGTGCATACTGAAGAGGAGTTGAGTGATGCACTGCTGCGAAGGGTGGAATTCATTCATGTGATTGTGAAGCCTGAGAATGCTGTTTGTAAGGAAATCCCTCTCTCTGCCAGGGAGATTAAGGGGAGATTTGTAAAAGAAATTAGGAAAGGTAGAGCTATCTTAAATGATTGAATTATTTTTCAAATAAAAGCTTTTACTTGAAATGTCCTGCAAATTAAAATTATATAATACTTAATTCAACTTTATATCATGGCTCTTTTATGAGCCAGGATAGATAGGAATCGTATGGATATACATAAATATATGTTTTTAGTTTTTATATTTTTTCTATTATTCCTTTCAATAACTGTTGTCCCTAATTATGCTGCCCCGGTCGCCAGGATTCATGATGACAATGTAAGTGGGAATCTAACAGACCCGGAGTGCCGCGTCTGCCATGTTACAAAAAAGGCAGAGGTATCCCAACCGGAAAAGCATCAAAACGATAAAAAACCCTTAAACACCAAAAAGGTAACTATAGAAACTATCTCAATCCAGTCCCTTGGCAGTAATTCAATGCCAGGTAATAACTACACTGCTATCCTCAAGATAGGGCAAACACCCTACCAGCTCGGTGCTTTTTACCGAACAGAGGGTGCTACTGGCTGGCCAAGACCCGAAGGCTATAATGGCTGGTCATGGTGGGATACGGATAATTACGGAACCGAAAAACAGAAAAATCTCATAGCAGTTATGGTGCTGGATAACAGCACAGGTACAGTAAAACCTGTTCCCGGGCTCATAACACGTCCCGCATGGCCCCAGGCAAGTTACCGAAAATACAGTGGAACCTACAGCTTCAAAGCAGATACAGACCCTGCACCCATAGCCACCCTGAATAACTATGCAGATCAGATGGATATCTGGATGATAAAAGAAGTGGACCTTACAGGAGTAACAAATGCGAACCTTACCTTCATGACCTGGTATTCCATGGAAACAGACTGGGATTACGGGTATGTTGCCGTATCAACAAATGGGAACAGCTGGATAAATCTTCCTGGAACCCTTACGACCATCGCAGATCCCAACGGTAATAACCTTGGAAATGGAATAACAGGCAGTAGCAATGGCTGGGTACAGGAAACAATGGACCTTACACCTTATACGGGAAATCGAATACTGCTTGGTTTCAGGTTCCAATCAGATGCGTATGTCAATGAAGAAGGCTGGTATGTAGATGATATAAATGTTACTTCAGGCATGATAAGCATATTAAGCGATGATGCAGAAACTTCCCGGGTAACAAGAACATTAACAGTTAATGTTACGTATCCTCACCTCTCGTTCATAAATAAAACAGATCCCCTTACAAATGCAACCACATTGCAATACACGCAAAATACTCAGCAAGTAAATCTTCAGGAGGACATAAGCCACCCCGGCACTTATATCGGATATTTCGTATATGACCCGTTTGCAGAACAATATTCAGGTAATTATACCGTAACACTTGACACTGCCATAAACAGCAGCCCTATACAGGCAACAGCACAGTTCCAGACCACATTATTTGGCTGCCAATCGTGCCATAATAAGAACACGGATGGCAGTGAAACGAGCTTTATTCATGGTGACGGTGGCGGCATGTGGTCATGTTCTTATATATGCCATACAGGATCGCGCGGCACCTATGGCATCGGATTACCATCGCTATCACTGAATCCCATGCACGTTCATGAAATGCGATACGGACACACAGGTGGATTCCTGCAGGGAACCGGGTACCCCCAGCCGCCATACAATATTCCTGCCCATGCACCAAACATAACATGCACTCAGTGCCATACTTCTTTTATACACGATAATACAGGCACGGATACCTCAAAAATAGCAAACTATACGCTCTACGGTACAAATATAAGCTTTTCTTCAGGTACGCATACAAACCTTTCATGCGAGAACTGCCATGGCACTTTGAACTATCCGGTAATCCCGCAGAACCAATACCAACTGGAAGGAACTCTTGGAAATTATAATCCCACCTTTACATCCCATAAATCCTTCACCGATACTTATGTGATATCAGTGAACGGCACAGAAAACCTTGTAATAACGATTACCGGTAGCAATACAACAAAGTCTATCGAACTTTACGTCATCGGACCGGTGGATAATACTACAACAGCACTTCAGGGAACATGCAATAGCGATGGCGGTTGTGATATAACCCAGAGCCTGGCAACCCCCATTAATCTGGATATTATAAACCCCTATACAGGCACCTGGCTTGTTAAACTGACACAATTACAGGAAGGAGAAGTAAACTATACTATTACAAGCAATTATCCTGTTCAGAAAAAACCAATAATACAGATACCGGAATGCAGTGATTGTCATAATCCATCAGCTATTGGCAATGCATATACCAGATACGATATCCCGGCATGGAACCCCGGCTTCGCCCATGCGGATGTGAACGGCGACGGCGCTCGGGATATCCAGTGCAGGATGTGTCACGACCCGATGCATGAAATAACGGTCAAAGGATGCCGGAACTGCCATACCACTGCACCTGTCAATCATCCTGTGGCAGAACCTCAATTTTCACAGTACACAATAAACCAGTGCCTTGCATGCCACGGCGATCCGCATAACGTGAGTGTTACGGGCGGAGATACCTGTATTGAATGCCACGGTACCAATTACACTGGCGAAAACCCTGTGGCAGTAACAACTTTAGTCAATATATCAGCCTTCAACGAGTCTATCCATCAGGAAATAAACGCTACTCCGCCCGATACTTTAAATAATATTGACTGCTGGTCGTGCCATTATTACAAGGATATGAACCGCCAGAACGTAAAGAAATGTGGCGAATGTCACAGGAAACCTGCTCAATGGCATGGTAATGCAGATGTTACCACCAACTTATCAGAACTCTGGTGATTATGAATATCTCTGGCTTGGTGTGCTTTTATTGTTATGGGCATATCTAGTTTTCCTGGTTGTATTAATATTCGCTCCAACATTTGCATGGCACCCTATACATGTTAGAAAATCATCACTAACCATTGTACTGTTATGCGCTGCATAATTGAAAAATTCAGAACTGTTCCTTGATACCCTGAACCATTCTGAATGCACATTGTCCTGAGCAAGAACAGTCCCGGCCTTTCCTGCGGCGTAGAAGGTATCGGCATAGCCCTCCCTGTCGGCATTCCCATGACACTTTATGTCTGTGCATCCTATTATGGTTACACCATGTGCCTCAACATCGTACATATCTGATTTGTGGCATAGCAGGCACATCTCCTCGTTCTGTATCCCGGCTATACCATTTACGTCCAGCGATAAGGTTACATTTTTATATTCACCTGTTCTGTTGTCTATCCATCCCGCAGCAGCGTACCACTGCAGATAGGTGGTAGAATCGGCGTTAGCTCCTTTGTCCCATGTTGAATTATTACTTGAAGTATATATTCTTTCTTCACTTGAGTTATATTTATATCCATATTTAATAAACGTGGTATAATTTGCATTACCTGCTGCAGCTTTATGTTTTTCAAAAACAATCAAGGTTTGTGGGGAGTGATTAAACTCATTCTCGATATACTTATGGCATAAAAGGCAGTCCAGATTTCCTGTTGAAGCTTCAACAGAATGCGTGCCTGCATATGTAGCCAGAATCAGTGGTACACGGGATATTATGAGTAGTACTGCGATAACTACAATACTGGCAAATATTATCAGCATCTTTTTATAACCAATCATAATAGGGTATATCCGTTTTGCATATTAAAAAGTTTCCTGAGAAAGATATTTATTCCATTAAAGCTCAACATTCAATGATTATACTAAAATGCATACATAATAAGATAAGCAGCAGCATAAGAAGTTTATGTTCAAAAAATAATAAATTTATGTATAAAAAAAACGTAAAAAAAACGGTTGTGCTCTTCGTATTGTTAACCCCTGTGATGCTAACAGGGCAGACAATTGTATATAAGGAGCTTCACAAGCTGATTGTTTTTACTGGTTTTTGGGTATATGTGGTGGTAAATGCGTTTGCTGTTTTACTTGATTCAGAATCTCCGACCATTTTAGTTACCAAGCCGCCAGTAACTAACCATATTAATATTTATTAATATTGATTATTATCGTAACGCAATATGAAAGTTAAAATAAACATTCTTCAGGATGAAGCTGGACGGATCAATTTAAGAATTATAGTACTTGTGTCTATCATACTTTCCGGTGTGGTGATGGCCGTATTATATTTTCCACCGCTGCCCATAAGTGCAAAGGAGAGTACAAGCGGCGACATAGCATTTGTAGACAGCGCAGGTAACGCACTTATCGGTGCGATCGAAATAAGTAGCGCCGGAACGCCCGGCATGTATAATGAAAATGTTAATTTTGTAAGCTGGGATAATGTTCCGAACGCCAGTTTATATTTCAATGCTTTTGATACCAAGAACCTTTCAGTAAATCTCAGGATAGCGGGAGACTCTCCACAAAGCAAAGTGATGATTGAGAACTACGGCGTTGATAAGCCTGTGGGCATGAACGTACCGGTGCCGGGAATCCCGGTCAAATATGTTGAGGTAAACGCCACGAATGTTTTATTCACTGAAGCCGGGATATACATACGATATACGGATAAGGAACTGGGAGAACAGGATGAAGAAACTCTTGCGGTTTATTTCTATGATGGCATGAATTTAACGTGGAGCGAACTGCCTGCAAGTATAGACGCAGCAAACAATACTCTGAGCACTACAGTGAATTCCTTTTCAGTCTTTGCGATAAGTACCGGAGACGCCAGAGTACCTGATAAAATAGAAATTTATGACGCAAAGAAGATACCGGTTCTCAGCGACATCAAGACCTACGATGAAGCCAGAGCACTGAAAAAGGCGGCAAAGACCACTGCCCTTTCAACAGGCGACATACCGGACAATGGCGAATTCGAAGTTGATGCCCTTGCCACCAAGAACGTGGCTGTCAAGCTCAAGCTCAACAAAGTGAACCGAGGAGAGGTTATACTGGATGACTTCGGTAAAAGGAACCCTGTATCGGTTCCTCTTCAAGGAAGGGTTGTTAAATATGTGGAAATCGGCGCCCGCAGCGTTTCGTATTCTTCTGCTGATATCACCATACGCTACGACGAATCAGAATTATACGGCGGGAATGAGAACGATCTTACGATATATCACTGGAACGGCGCGGCATGGGATGCCCTGCCGACAATAGTAGATTTCACAAATAAAACGCTTACAGCAACAACGACCTCTCTATCTCCATTTGGTGTTGCGACGGATGTTACTTATTATCTGGAGAACAACGCCTCAAGCCAGTCCACCGGGGCGGATGGAAATACGGATTATAACGCATCCGATACCATAATAGGAACAGTACCTTATAAGAATTTATTAAAGAACGACGCAATGGGTGTGCAGGAAAATATAAGTTACCCGGTCAATGCGGGACAGACTTATGAGGTTTTCAGGTTTTATTTACCTTTTAATTATTCGGTGGATACCCGGATATCAGCAAATGCAGCATATAAGATAACCTGGGTAACCGGTGCATCAACAACAGATACAGTAAATGTCTCATTAATTGTTTATAACCCCTTAAATGGAGAAAAGACCATGGTAGGCAGTGCTCAGAATACAACAACAAGCGGGGGCACTGCAACAGCATATACCAATACGATAAATAATCCGCAGTACACGGTTCCGGCGGGCAGCAGGCTGGTTGTGCAAATCAATACTACGATTACGGCTGATGGAACATCAGGTCTTTATTTCAACGATGCTGCCAGTTCTTATATCAACGTAGCTGAGACTGCTATTGGAGCGACACCATACATAACCGCATGGCACAACAACAAGACCAATGACCAATCCACTTCCATAGGCATAAACACGAGTGAAGCTGTCATGTTCAATGCGACGGCAAACCAGACAATTACTTCATGGAACTGGTATAAGGATAATACGCTTCAATCCAGCACTTTTGATAATTTCACAACCTCATGGAGTACGCCCGGCAGCTACCACATCGACCTCAACGCTACCAACGATAATGGGACGAGTAACGCAGTTACATGGTTTGTAACAGTTCAAATGCTCTCAGTAGCGTATATTCCGCCGTCTCCCGTGAACATAACCTCAACAACAGGCAACTTCTGGATAAACCATACATGGCAGGCAGGTCCAGGCAATGTTACTGATTCATATAATGTCAGCGTAAACGGGATATGGTATAACGGTACAGCAGATACGTTCAGGAATACAACAACCATGCCGCACGGATGGGCGAATATAACTGTGTGGGCTTATAACTCGTCAGGTGCTGGCTCTTTGAGCTCAGTAAGTATAAGCCAGAATACCCGGATTCAGAACAATCCACCAGTACAAGCTGCAATCGGAAATAAGAATGTAACTGCGGGCAGTTTATTAACTTTCGCGGTATCAGCTTCAGATCTGGACAACGACACCATAGCATATGGTACAAATGCCACAAAAGGAACCCTTGATTCCGCAACAGGTAATTATTCATGGCAAACCAGCGGCGGTGATGCGGGGGCGTATGCCTGGTACTTCAATTCCAGCGATAACTACGACGGTATTGCAAATGAAACAATAACGATAACAGTGAATCCGCAGGTCTACAACCTCTCAGGCTACGTAACAAATAAATCCAGCAATCTTCCCCTGAGCGGTGCCACAGTACAGATAAATACAGGCATGATAGCTGCGACGAATGCAACAGGTTTCTATAATTTTACAGGTTTACCAGACGGCACCTATGTTATAAACGCAAGCCTGGGCGGCTATGTTGCTAACTCTACAGTAGCAAACATCAATGGCTCAGATGTCGCCAGTGCCAACATCTCGCTATCATTGCTAGGAGCGCCGGATATAACCTCGTGGGGCAATAACAAAACCAATAATCCGTCCACCTCTATCAGCATAAATAGAAGTGAACCGGTAAGGTTCAATGCTACGGCAAACCAGACAATAACCATATGGAACTGGCTTAAGGATAACACAAATCAAGACAATAATTTTAATAATTTCACAACCATGTGGACTACGCCAGGCACTTACAACGTGAGTGTCAATGCTACCAACTCAAAAGGAGCGAGCAATACTGTTACCTGGAATATTGATGTGGCAGGCAACCTGATAGTCCAGGGTTCTCTGACCGATACTGTGGAAAAACCGCTTAATGCTTCAATCAGGACTACCAACCCTGATGATACCCTGATTGATTCCACCTCAGGTAATTCTTTTAATCAAGAAGTTCCGGAAAATGGTTTTATACAGTTTGATGCAAACGGTACTAAGAGGGTCTCTGTCAAATTCAAAATGATAGGGGACTCTATGGACAGCAGGGTCATCCTGGACGATTACGGCAGGAATAATCCGGTTGCTTCAGCACTACCGGGGAAAGCAATCAAGTACGTTAATATCAGTGCTGTAAACGTGAGTTTCGATATTGCCAAGATCAGCATATACTATACGAATACGGAACTGGGGAGCGAGGATGAAAACACTCTTGTCATCTATCACTGGAACAACGCAGCATGGGAACCCCTTCTAACGGAAATAGATGAAATTAACAACACGCTCACGGCTACAACGACATCGCTCTCGCCATTCGCAGTTTCAGCAACAGGCGGCATGCAGACCCTGAGGGTAACAACCAACAGGTATACTGTGTTCGCTCCTTATAACACCCCCACTCAAACAGGATATAATGAGGATAACAGCTCTTTCACATTCGCCGCAGGCGCACTGGTGATAGATGCAAACGGCTATCCCCTTGCCAGTACAAATATCAACTATTATATCTATAGCGGCGGCGGTGTGTTAAAGAAATCCGGGACGGTTACTACAAATGGAAATGGTATCGCTTTCTTCTCCTATAACACCTTCAGGGAATTCACAACGAGCACAGATACCGACTTCGGCTTATGGACAATCAAAGCCGAACGTGCAGATAATATAAGCATAAATGGTATCGCGAGAGTGAATATTAACCCTCTTGGACGCGGTGGTTGCTCAAAAGATGTGTGCCACCACAATCCTGATGATGTCAATGCCGATTCAAGAATCCCCCTGACCTCCTCGCCAAGGTCCCCTTACTCTGACAATTTCGGCATAAGCTCGACGAAAAGTATGGCATATGCAGCCCATGTCTACAAAGCTGCTACCCATGGTGTATCAAGCTCGTCCAGCTGCAACAATTGCCATACTGGCACAGATAGGGATCCTGCGAGTACCGGCATCAATTCGCCCTGGGGAGTGCATAAGAATATGAGCTGCACAGACTGCCATAAAAATCCCACCACATGGCCCATAACCATACCGGATTGCTATTCATCAGCCTGTCATCCCAGAAATAATAACAATTTAACAAGTACTTCTACTCTTGCCACGATCGAGGGTGTGGTGAATGCCAGCATTTATTCTACGACCAATGGCTCCACAGTGGTTCCGTACACAGTACATAACGGCTCCCAGTACGGCAATACTACAGGAGTACCCTGCTGGATATGCCACGGACCCATGCATAACATCACAAAACCCGACCCCCTCCCTGCTAATACAAATAACATTACCGAGTATACCCAGTGCCTCTTCTGTCATAATGCCTACCAGCGCCATAACAGCAGTGTAAGCTGCACCGTATGCCACTCGCAGGATATACATGCTATAAAAATTTTCGCCCGGAATGCTACATATGTTAAAGGAAAAACCAATGCAGCCAGAGGCAATTGTACGTCCTGTCACCAGAACTCTTCTTTCATGAGTGCACTGCTTGCCCAGTCCAGGGCGGGCTCTTACTCTGGAAAGATGCCGCAGGTTCAAAAACCCCTCAACCACAGCAACGACCCTGGTGCTGGGAGGAAGTGGAACCAGACGCCGGGATATTGGAACAGCAGTGACCAGCTTACATGGTGCAAATACTGCCACGGCAATACGCTTCACAACAATACAGCCTTAGGCAGACCCTCGTTGTTCAGGGGGAATAACACGGTAAATTCCAGTATTTCTTCGTCCACAAGCTGGTGTGCCTCATGCCACTGGCAGGGTTACGTAAGCGGGACAAGAACTTATACTGATACTGTCAGCACATACAATTTCCCTGCCGAACAACTGCTTGTACCGCCTGAGATTACTGGAAACCTGACCTACGGAGCAAACCAGAGTAAACCCGATTATTATGATCACAGCAATGTGTCCATGGACGATGCTTCATGCAAAAGCTGCCATGGAAGCCTGACCAGAAGCACCACTATAACGGGATTCCAGCACAATGTTGGCGTAGGTGCTCTGGGAGGAGCAGACTGCATAGCATGCCATGATGTTGGAGGCTCGGCTGGTGCCGGTAAACTTGTTAACTTCAGCGCGATGAACGATACCGATGCCATTCATAAGAATCTGAACAGCGGTGTTGTAACAAATCTTTCTAACGAGAATAAAAAATGCTGGGCATGTCATGGCAACGGTTCAGAGCCAAACGGTCATCCTTCAAATTACAGGACGCCATACAGGTGCGAGGACTGCCATGTGCCAGACGCAGGACAAAATTTGAACTTCACACCCCAATCCATATTGAATGTTACCCAGCACTACCTGAACGGCTCCAACATATCCACATCAAATGTGATATCCTGCTACGCATGTCATAACAGAACGGAGATGATGGTGGGGCTCAACCTTGACCCCGATGGTACAGGCAGCTTGTACGACGGTGAAAACGGTGGAAGCAGCAGCGCAAGTCATTATGGTAAGAAAAGAGACGATATGGCAGGCATGGATTCCACAACATACTGTAACTACTGTCACAATACATCAACAAATAATGCCACTTTCTATGTAAACGATTTCAACAATACTATATTCAACCACAGCGAAAGACCAAGTACGCCGCTATGCACAACATGCCATAATACCGGCAGACTGCACGATAGTGCACTTATAAAACCATTAAGCGATGATGCATACTGTTCAACATGCCACGGCATAGGTGGAAGTGCATCCACAAATAACAAAGTAACACATAAAACATTATATTGCACAGAATGCCATGCAAATTCCTCATCAGTGAACTCTGCTGGTAAGGATATACATGCAATCAAATATCTAACCCGGAGCAACGCCTTCACTGTGTCTAATTCAAGCGCTGTAGATTGCGTCACATGCCATCAGACCTCGACTGTAGATTCCTCACTCTCTGGTTTCAATGCATTCAAGATAGCCAATCCGATGCACCACAGCGAGAGTGCATCCAATGGCTCGATCTGGGGCAGCTACTGGACAACGCCGCAAGCATCATGCATATACTGCCACAATAACACGCTTCACAGCTCAATACCGCTTGGAAGGATTCTCCAGTGGTCTCCAGATTACATTATGTACGGCTCAATCGGGTCTAATTTTTCGTGTTCTGACTGCCATTACAGCGGAGATAGCAACTATACCCAGATGAGTAATGCTTTTGCAGGGCTTTCGATCCCGCCGGAGATAACCAACGGTACTAACTGGAAAGGCATCTTTACTAATTACTCTAATCACTCAAGTCCGTATGACGACCAGTCATGCTCCGGCTGCCATGGCTCGCTTCTTGGCACAGGTGCAAATATGAGTGAGTTCTTGCACAAGGTTAAGGCAGGGATAATTGAAACAGGTAGTGGAACAAATAACGCCAGTTGTATAAGCTGCCACGATATGAACAGTAATAGCTCTAATCACTGGATAAACAATTCCGATATGAATAAAGGCGTGCACGCTGACCTCAACAGGAATGCTACAAATTCAACCTATGTTTCAGCAGAGAACAAAAAATGCTGGGGCTGTCATGACTCTAATGGAAGCCAGCCGATTAATGATATGGGGAGCAGATATAAAAACCCATACAAATGCTATGACTGCCACAATGCAACAGGCAAACCTTACGCCAATGTAAGCAATGCCCTTAATGTGAGCGAACACTTCAGGGGAGGCCTGGAGATAAAGGCAGCAGCAGATGCATCGGATAACTCATCTTCCTGCATAGTATGCCACGATCTGGCAGAAATGAAAGTAACCTATACTGAGAGCGACATTTATAATTCTAATTATTCACTGGCATCGCATTACGGCAGCAATAGAACATTCGATGCCCGGGTAAGACAGGGAATCAGTACAAACTGTTCTTACTGCCACCAGAACTCAAGCACAGTATTCATTACGGCAATGGTGAATATAAGCAGCAGAAGCATAACTAACCACAGTAATTATACATCAAATCCGGCATGCACTCAATGCCACAATACGGGCTGGATACACAACTCGACATTAACCCGAACAGCGCTTACTCTTCCAAACTCAACATTCTGTCTTTCCTGCCACGGGAACAACGGGACTGGCGGAACAAACTATACTCAGGCAGTGACGGATTATAAAGAGAAACATGATAAAACCTTAGATTGCACAGAGTGCCATCTTAATACCAGTAAAGATATTCACCCCGTTAAATACCTGCAGCCGGATGCAAGCTATAGCACGAACAATTACAGTGCCGTTGATTGCATATCCTGTCACCAGAACTCTACAGTATATCTAAACCTCTCGGAAATACCCCCAAAGATACCGAATCCAATGCATCACAGCGACAATGCTTCCAATGGAACGCGCTGGAACTCGACAGGGTACTGGGTCAGTAATAATCCTTTAACATCATGCATATACTGCCACAACGATACCAGACATAGAGCTAATGCTCTGGGAAGACCTGATGAATGGAAAGGAGACAACATTGTTAACTCAAGCATCACGAACCAGAGCAACTGGTGCGCCTCATGCCACTGGCAGGGTTACTTAAGCGGAGAAAAGACCTATTCTTTTGCAGTTTCAGCGTTTTTATCCGCAAAACTCCCCGTTCCTCCTGAAATTACAAATGGGAGCTACGCGCCCCGCGATATTTCAGGATATTATAATCACTCGATTGCCGATCACAACGACTCAACATGCAAAAACTGCCACGGCAAATCCCTATCGACAAACGCATCCATGAGCGAGTTCACGCACAGCATAACTACACCATCATGCACGAACTGCCATTATTACTATGAATATATGGAAAATGTCAATAGAACTGAAAAATTTGTCAACCAGAGCATGTTCGAGACAAGCACACACGGCAGTTTAACGTGCGAAGACTGCCATACAAAAGGGCACAAAAATATAGGTGCAAGAAAAGCATGCGAAGACTGCCATGCATTGCAGCAGGACCCGAAGAATGAGACTGAAAGGCATAACATTACCAGCGATCCATGGAACTATTCAATTTCAGGCGTAAGCGGGTCAGCGGTGAACCTCATTGATTGCACTATGTGCCATGATGCCGGATTATATAGCAATGCCACAAGCACTTACAACTATAACGAAGAGAAGGACTGCGACTACTGCCATAAGTATCCTGATAGTACATATCCGTGAGGTAAAATGCTGCTAAAAATCTTACAAAGCCGGAAAGCGATGATATTCCTCGTGCTGACAGGTGCAGTAATAATTGCATCCGTTGTAACTACCACAGGTTTGTTAGCAGGCAGCCACGCCGTATACACCAATAATACGAACACAGCCGAATTCTGCATAAAATGCCATCCTGATAAGGTAAAAGTTGTAAACTTAAGCGCTCACAGCAGCGCCGGATGCATCTGTCACGGCTACGCTCCTAATGCCACCGCTCTTTACAATATAAATATAGCCCACAACCTCACAAAGAACATATACTGCACTAACTGCCACTCGGACTACGATGACGCCGGGAACATCATAGTACACCAGCGAGGCAGCGTTAATGTAAGCGGCATAAATCAGTCAGCCCACTACATTACCAACAACACATCCACTCTGTATAAGCATGCAAAAAAGTTCTTTAACAGTTAATAATTAATTGGTTTCGGGTTCTTTTGTTTTTAGCTTCTTCTTGATATCGTTAATTCTTCTTCCAATATCAAAAGGAATTATGCCGGTTACTGTGTACCTGCACCAGGTGTAATAAAGAAAAGAATACGCCATCAGCCCAGAAAAAAGGATGCCAAACATTATTGTTATGGGGTATAGCGAAGTGAACACTATAACGAATAAGGGAATAAAGAGAAAGGGGATAATCAACCAGTACCATGCTTCAGGTTTTCCCCAGAGCTGGTGATGGTAGGTTATCAATGCCCACCAGAGAATAAACGTTATCAGGCTCAGATAGAATGTGTACCACTGGGGGAAAAACACTATGAAAATGTAGAATGCCAGGGTGAGCGTTATAAGCAGGTTGTACCTGAAGAGCATGGTTATATGGTGTACGGAATAAGGAGATAGACTTTTATTATTTTCTTGAACCGCCACACGCTCTATATTATAGTTTATAGCCTCCAGGCGTTCGAGTATCTCCTCCTGATTTGCTTTTGAGTCTTCGATTCCGTCCAGTACAGTCTTGAAGTGCTCTGCAAGTGTTTCCGGTCGTGCAGACCACGATGATACGGATCTTGTATAAAACCTGTACAGAGCATAGATTATTCCGATGCCTGCGGCAAGAGTAAGGACGTAAGCACTTTCTCCTGCGTAAAGATTAATGCCGGAGTTAATAATGAGATAAAAGCCTGTAACCATCATTATTAACATAGATACTGCATCGCCGGAGGATAAGGGTTTATTCATGTTTATCTAACCTTTTTAAATGTTCTGCTTTTTCGTCCTGTTAAAAGTACAAGGATATAAGCCGCTGTGGCAAGACCGAGCAGGTAAGGAAGATGCTCCCGATACCGGGCAGCCGTGAAAGCTGCTATCCTCATGCTGGCAGGTGGCTTCCATTCCCTGAGCTCGGTGGGATAGCCTATGCGCTTTAATACTACTGGTTTATCCGAAACCACAACAGCCTTTGCGAGCACTTCTCTTGCTTCTATAGGGGCATCAGGTAATGGGTTTGAGTCACCTTTGGTTATTATCCTGTTTCCATCTACACGATATATTCTATGTACTATGGGTACATCATGTTCTTTTCCATAAAAAGCCACTATATCGCTGACTTTAAGAGTTTTATCGATCGTCTGCATTAAAATAACATCTCCGGCTTCAATATCAGGGCTCATGCTGTCAGAAACAACGCTTGCGAAAAAGATGTACTGATTATGTACCATAAAAATATAAGCAAGTAAGGAGAGCCACAGTAATAACCACACGACAATGTTTTTCCGGCTGTCCCTTCTCCTTTTTTCGGAGAAAAGAAGCTTGAAAGCGATGCCTCCGTTTTCCTTGACCATCAGGGAGTATAAAAAATAGAACACGGAAGCAAATAAAGCCAGTACAATAATTTCAAACACGGTATAAGAATCTATCTTAAAAAAGATATACATTGTGGTTTTCAGAAATTGAGAATCTCCATCCATGTATTTGCTATTCTGTTGAAGAAGTCGGTGAGGATGTTTATGGGCGTCATTACAATCTCCTTAACCTCCGGATTTATTCCGATGCTACCGAGGGATGTATTTGATGCCCTGGGTTCTTTGCCTGTTACCCTTAATATTTCTTCTCTTGTAGGGGAGACATCACCATGGCATTTGGGGCATTTTTCCTCCACGAGAAAGGGTCTGTGGATTCCGTGGAGCCTTCTATCGTTATTGAAGCCATGGCAATAACTGCATTGTTTGCTCTTTGGTATCACCATGCTATCACTGCTTTCGCTTGGGGGTATCTTAGCAATAGTGGAATTCCATCCTTCTGATGAGTGGCAGGTGCTGCAGATTTTTTTCCCGTGAATTGCATGTATGTCTGGGTTTTTGACTTGTTCCCCGTGGCATCTACTGCATATACTTGGGTTCACATGGCGCCCGATATAGCTCGGCTCGCTGTCATCTGAGGCATGGCAGTCATTCGAGCATGATACTACCGCATGGCATGCTGCACAAAATCTTCCTGTGTGTTCCTTTCCCTCCGCAACTGCAATGGCTGGGATAATGACCAGAATTGTTATGAGGATTATTTTTATCATTTCTTCCTCATTATCAATAATGTGATGAATAGTATTATTATTGAAATGATAGGCCCAAAGGTCTGTACTACTTTAATGCTGTTCCTGATATTTTTATAATTTGGATCTGATTCTATCATGGGGTCGTTGATGGGCATAAGGTAGAAGCCTAATCCCTTTATCACGATTGGTTTCTGGTTTATGGATACGGTTTTCCCTACTACGTTATCTTTACTGAGCTTCCATGTATCTGGAAGAGCATTGTCTCCCTTAGTTCGTATTACGCCTTCAGGAGAGATGCTGGTGACACGGTGGACATACATCCGATCTTTATCCGGGGGGGTGAAGGCGATAACATCTCCCACTGAAATGTTTTTGGTAAATGCCTCTGTCACAACAAGGTCACCGGGCATTATGAGGGGAGCCATGGACTGTGTGATTACCAGAGCCAAAAACAAGGTTTTTGTAAGTATTGCAATTATTATGAATCCGCCAAGCGCAAAGCTTCCCATCTCAATAAGAGTTTCAGTCCTAATTGCTTTTTTCCTTTTGAGAGATCTATAAATAATTTTAACTTCTGTCTCAGTACGCTGCTTCTTCAGATATTTCCCTGTGTTGAGAAGTAACTTTATTGTACTGCCTGTCATGTGTTTGATGAATTCCTGCCGTGTTATCAGGAGATAGAGTATTACTCCTGTGGTTATGGCAGTTAAAGCAGGATAGACCATGGTAGGGTAGAAAGCCCGGCTTTCTGCCAATTCCCTCAACATGGATGAAATTTCTTGCGGGATTATCTGATCAAGGGACATGGTCAAGCACGGTATAATTGTGCATATGCCTTAATAACGCTATCCTTTCGCAGGAAGGCGAACAAAAAAAGAAAAGATGAGGTTTTAAAACCTCATGCTAATTATTTCTTGAAGGCTGCGCCTTCCTTATAGGAATACAGCTGTGTGGTATTGGTTGTATTGACTACATATACTGCATTTATTGCACCAGATCCCACGGATGTCAAAGTTGCGTCGTAGCCTGTTGACTTTGTTATACTCAGTTGGACGTTTGCATGTGTATGGCATCCCATACATGTGTAGTAGTCCTTGCTGATGGGTTGTCCGGTCTTGGCATTAATGTACGAGTCCTGAACCTGCGAAGATGCATTGAACCACTTATTGTGGGCATCGCTGCTCCTGTTCAGCCATTTGCCTGTCTGGGCAGCCTTGCTTGCGGCATAGCCAGGTATGTCTGCCATGTAAGACTTTCCGTCCGGTCTTGCGGTTGCGTTGTTGCCGTGGCACCAGTCGTTGGTACAGCCTCTTACCTGAACTCTAGTGTGCGTGCCGCCGTAGAAGAATGCTGCTCTGTGACAGAATAGACAGCCGCTCCATGCCTTGCCGCCATAGCTATCGGTTGCCTTGTTGCCAACTCTACCTGTAGTGTTGCCACCGAGATTGTCCTGAACTACATACCAATCAATAGTTCCGTTTTTGTGTCCAAGCCTGTCGCCCGGTAGTACCTTGTTATCAGACTTATTTACATTGGCTGTGAAGAAGAGGTCATAGCCTGAAAATACTGAGATGTTCGCTGCATCAGAGTTCATATCAGTTCCATAATATCCCAGGTATGTGGTATAGGTCGTGTCGTTTGCCCCATTAATGTGCTTTTGATAAATACCTGTTGAATCGTTGCTTGCCTGTGCTGCATTATCAATGTATCCGTGGCATTCTCTACAGTCAAGAGCTTTGCCGCTTGTCGAACCGTCCGTCGTATCCGGTGCGTTCGCTTCAACCGTGTGCGTGCCTGCATAAGTAGCGAGCATGCTGGGCACCGCAAATAAGCCAACTGCCGCTATGGCAAGCACCATTAAATATTTTACATTTCCCATTTTTTATTCACCTCTATCCAATATCCTTTATTTAGTATAGGTTCTTTTTTTAAGATATGCAAGTCTAAACATGTGTTCAAATGATATGTTCAAACGATATCCTACCTATCCAGGCCCATAAACGGGCCTAGTACAAAGTTGAATTACATGTTATATAATTTTAATTTGCAGAACATTTCAAATAAAAGCTTTTATTTGAAAAATAATTCAATAATTAACTTTATTGTAAAATATCTCAATTAAACGGCTTTTATTTGAAAAATAATTCAATCATTTAAGGTTAGTTCAACTTTTTTTCAATAAGCCCACTTATTAATAATATTATTTCAAAAAAGTTTTTATACTATTAATCTATAGCAGAGTTTAACCTCTGCAGCTAAATTACACTATTCCTATCCTTAAAAAAGTTGTTTTCTGCTGCAGAGGCTTTTCTAAGCATACCTCATGATAAGTTTTGCTGTTCAACTTGTTTTCAATAAACCGGCTTAATTATAACTTTATTTCAAAAAAAGTTATTATACACCCCGGAATCTTTTCTCCTGAAATCAAGCGGATAACTTGCCCGGTCGGAAATTTAATTGGATAGGAGAGGAAGTAAATGGAAAAGAAATTAGGAATAAAATTCTTGCAAGCATCATTGATGTACTTTGCTATAAGTGTTGCCATGGGCACCATTATGACGATAAGCCCTGTTTACAAGTTTATTGTACTATCCGTATTATTTGAGAGAGCCCATGCACATATAAGCCTCATTGGATGGGTAAGCCTTGCAATCATAGGATTTACATATTATGCGATATTGGGAAACCTCGGTAAACCCATGTATAGTGAGAGACTGGGAAATACAGGTTTCTGGCTTCTCAATATTGGTATATTTATTGAATTTATATCATTACTTACCGGAGGATTTAATCAGGCATATCTGTTTGTTGCTGAAGATCCGGCTGCACATACAAGTACGATACCTTATACAATGTTTATATTGATTTTTGCCTTCGTAATGTTAATAGGGATATATGCTACGATATATAATATATACCGGACATTAAAATCGTAGAGAATTCCGATACCTTTAGTAAGGATAAATTGTAATAATCGGATTAAATGATCTAAATAGAGTTTGTACGAATTCTGAAAAAAGCATGATTGAACTCTCAGACCCAAGCGGCAGTTTCTATCTATGAAAAAGGTCGTAGCTATGTTAAAGGATAAACTGAAGTTAACGTTAAATAAAATGATAGGCGGTGAACTTGTTAAAAAATTTGTCACCTGGACTGTTGTTATTATAATTTTTCTTGATTTTGCTACCTCCATTTTTATGCTGGTGGACATGAACAAAACATTATCTGAAGAGCTTAATGAGAGAGGGCTGGCTCTATCAAGACATATAGCTGAAGAAACTGCCGGGCCTTTATTGAACAATGATACGAGGTACCTCAGCCTGATTGCCGAGAATGTTAAAGAGACTGAAATCGATGTCAGATATGTATATATAACCGATTTTGAGGACAACATAGTAGTGAATACATTTGGTAACGCATACGGTATCAATATCTCCCAGCTTCCCAGTGCTGATAATAACGCCATTACCGATTTTAAAGCTCCGATACCTGGTGGCAGTGCAGGTTTTGTCCACGTTGGAATGGATAGAACATCCATAAACAAAAAGCTGACAAGGACAACCCAGATCATGATCGTGAACATCCTGATAGTAGGAGCGCTGGGCTTTATGATGGCTTATATAGCAGGAAATTATTTGACAAGACCTATACGGTCTCTTGTAAAAGGGGCGCATGAAATAGGCAGGGGAAACCTGGGATATAAAATAGAAACAAGCTCGACCGATGAAGAAATCAAGACTCTTTCGAATGCCTTTAACCAGATGTCCTCTTCTCTTAACAAAAGCATAACCGAGCTTCGCACTTCTGAGGAAAAATACAGAAACCTCGTAGAGTCGAGTATGGATATCATATACAGTTCTGATAAGGAGGGCAACCGGGTATTCATGAACAATGCTGGTTACAGGATATTGGAGGCTGAGCCAGAGGAGATGATCGGACAGCCCTGGACAAAATGGGTTCATCCGGAAGACAGGGAGAAGACTTTTAAAAAATTCACGGAAATGATAGAAAACGGTAATGACATTGTCGGTTTTGAAAGCAGATACGTATCAAAGAGCGGTAAGGTGATAAATGTCCTGCATAATGTGAGAGCCATCCGGAACGAAACGGGTGAGATTATAGGAACTCAGGGGATTGCCAGGGACATAACCATGCGCAAGAGGGCGGAAGAGGCTTTACAACATCGGATTGAAATGGAAAAGCTAATTGGTGGCATATCGACGCGCTTCATCAACCTTTCGCCGGACGAGATCGACAGCAACATGAACTACACCCTGCAAAAAATCGGAGATTTTGCTAATGTTGACCGCAGCTATGTGTTCATATTTTATGATAACAGGGCAAAGATGGACATTATTCACGAGTGGTGCGCTGAAGGGATAGAACCGCAGATCCAAAATCTCAAAAGGCTGTCAGTTGATGATTTTCCATGGTTTGCCAGAAGAATAAATGAACTTGAGACTGTTTATGTTCCCAGCGTCATTGACCTTCCATCCGAAGCAAAGGCTGAAAAGGAACATTTCCAGATGCAAGATATAAAATCTCTTATCATTGTTCCTATGGTATTCGGTAGAACTCCTATTGGATTTATTGGGTTCGATTCTGTTAAAAAGGAAAGAACATGGATGGAAGATGACGTTATGCTGCTTAAAATGGTGGGAGAAATTTTTGTTAATGCACTGGAGCACAAGCGGGTAGAAGAATCGTTGAAGCTCTTCTCTGAGGCTGTAGAAGAGGCTCCTGACGGGATTCAAATAGCTGATCTTAGCGGTCATATAATCTACTCCAACAGGGCTGTGGAGGAGATATATGGTTTCTCCTCTGCGGAGTTTAAGGGAAAGCATATAAGCGAAATGAATGTAGACCCGGAGTTTGCCAGCAGGGTGATATTACCCGGTATAAAAGAGACCGGACGATGGGTTGGGGAACTTATGGTTAAGCACAAGACAGGGGGTATATTTCCTATCTTGCTGACCACATCCACGGTTAAAAATAATAAAGGTGAGCCGATAGCCATAATCGAAATAATTAAAGATATCACATACTTGAAAGAAAAAGAGAAGCTTGAGATGAAGCTATTGCAAGCCGATAAACTTGCTACAATAGGTCAACTTGCAGCAGGAATCGCCCATGAGATAAATAATCCTCTTGGCAATATATCTCTTTATGCCCAGATGCTGCTAAAAAAAACGCAGGATGAGAATACTAAAGCCAAACTCATGGTCATCGACGATGAAACAAACAGAGCTGCGCACATCGTGAAAGGACTGCTTGATTTCGCAAGGCAATCAGAACCCAAACTAAGCCGAATAGATATAAATAAAAAGATAGGTAAAGTACTTAGCATTCTGAATCTACAGCTAAATAATATCAAGGTAACCACTGATCTTGGCCCTCTTCCCTCTATCCTTGCCGATAGAGGTCAAATTCAACAGGTTATAATAAATCTACTTACGAAT
>NZ_FZMP01000075.1 GCF_900196725.1 Candidatus Methanoperedens nitratireducens
ATTCCATAGCATGTTTTATTCGGCGGGTTGATATTTGCAAATAAATATATGTTGCATTCTTCGCTGCGTCATTCAGCCTTTTCCAAAAAATCGCCGTTGTCCTGGTCGTCCTTCTCGTAAATGGTAGCCATACTGGGTTTGATGTGGGCAGTCCTGGGGCAATAAAGGCAGGGCATGGAAAAAGAAATGTCGTGAAATAACTGCCCGAACAAAGAAGTAAAGGTTTTTATCTTATAAGGCTGTTATTGAGACGCCCCACGGGATAGTAGGGTAGCCTGGTCCATCCTTGAGCGTTTGGGACGCTTAGACCGCGGTTCAAATCCGCGCTATCCCATCTTTATATTATATAATTTTATGATTATATATTTAATGGTGTGACACTTTTCTCACACCTCTTATTAATATATTGTGCGTTCAAACACTAATTTGAATCAAAATTATCCAATCTCAAATTCATGAACGACAAACATCCCATACACACAACCATAAGCACCGAAGCATTGAGGATACTTGAACGTTACGAGAAAGAACTTGGTGCGAAGAACACAGTGCTTGAGCGCGCACTTCTCGGGATGGATAAACTGCGTTTCAAGGAAAAAGTAGACGCTCAAACTATCAGCAGGTTGATAAAAAGGGTAAATGCAGGGATACCTGGTGTTGATAACCTGATAGAAGGCGGAATACCGGAGGGTTTTGTAGTCGTAGTTACAGGTCCGCCTGGCACGGGAAAAACCACTTTTTCATTGCAGTATCTAATGGAAGGTTTAAAAAGGGACGAACGATGTATTTTTTTTTCATTTGAAGAGAAAGTGGAACATCTTATAAAGCAGTCCATCAGGTTCGGATGGGACATAGGTGAGTATATCGACAAGGGGTATCTGGAAATTTTCGGGTTCACAATGCTTTCAACTGAAGAGATCATTGAAATAATCAATGTTTTCAAGCCGAAACGAATTGTTTTTGATTCACTCAACACTTTTTTCGATATACATGAATTCCGACGGTCATCACAGTGGAGAAGCATATTAAAAGAAATAAGGGATAAGAAAATAACATGTCTTGCGATCACTGAAAAAAGACATGGCCTTGAAGTAAAGGAATATGACGAATTTGATTTTATGGGCGATGGCATTATATTTTTCGACAAAAACCAGAGGTATGACCTTGATCCATATCCTACATATTATCTCCAGATCCAGAAATTGCGAATTACCAAAATAAATGAAATGTCGCACCCATTTATATTTGCCGGGCATGGACTGGAACTTATAGGCAATAAGGGACTCGCTAAAATATTTGGAGGAACCCTGCCTGCAACACAAACACAAAAAACTTCAAATCCTTCTATCAAGCCTGTTGATATTAATATTAATTCTACCTAGACATCCTTACTTTATTTTCGCTTCTATTTTCTCAGCAAGACCTGTAAGATGCCCTGGATTATCAGGAATATCTTTTTTGTATTTGGCGCTGATCGCGGCAAAAATATTATTTTTTAAAAAGAGGAGATTATATGTGATCCCTTCCGAATCCTTTTTCATTAGCATAAAAGACGATTCACCGATGGTTTTTGTTATTACCGGCTTCCCATATCCATGCCGTTTCAAATATCTGGCATCGGCTTCATAAGCCTCTTTTGCTCCTTCATTATCCTTGTATGTTGTAATCACCTGTATGATCGTGTCCTTCTTATCCTTTAATAAACAGCTAAAACATCCTTCTGAGAAACCCCATTTCTTAAGGTCATGCGTTGTTGCGTAATTAAAGCATAATTCAGGCTCTGTTGAAAGCGTGCATACATTTTCATATACTATTTCTGTTTTTTCTCCTGCCTCGGCCTGGGTCAGGGCAATATCGATCGAACGGCCTGTCATGTTTTGCATTTAATGCGGAGGATAGATATGAAAGTATCGAAGTTTAATAGATAGAATAAAATAGATAGAATTACCTATTAAAGTTGATTATCGTTTAGTAGAGGATA
Organism: Candidatus Methanoperedens nitratireducens; assembly: GCF_900196725.1. Taxonomy (GTDB): domain Archaea; phylum Halobacteriota; class Methanosarcinia; order Methanosarcinales; family Methanoperedenaceae; genus Methanoperedens; species Methanoperedens nitroreducens_A. Next base: position 1,982 of record NZ_FZMP01000075.1, read on the forward strand.
CATATTATGTTTAAGGCATTAATAGGCGCAGAAAAACTGAAAGATTCAATAGAATCAATATCCACACTCGTTGATGAAGCAAGATTCAGGCTTACGCCCCAGGGTCTATCAGTAAAGGCCGTGGACCCTGCCAATGTCGCCATGGTGAGTTTTGAGCTTTCAAAAGATGCTTTTGAATCTTTTGATGCAACAGAAGGTGAACTTGGTATTGATCTCACAAAATTGATCGGGGTAATGGAGATGGCAGAAAAGAGCGATAACATCGAGCTTGAGCTTGATGAGGCCAGCCATAAGCTCATTGTAAGGATGCGCGGGCTTGCTTACACCATGTCCCTGCTTGACCCTTCATCCATTCGCAAAGAACCAAAAGTTCCTACACTTGACCTTCCGGCGCACATCGTTATCCGTGGAGAAGATATAAAAAGGGCTGTAAAAGCTGCTGAAAAAGTGAGCGATTACATGTCTATGGGAGTTAAAGGAGATGTTTTCTTCATGGAAGCGGAAGGAGATACGGATAAGGTACATGTGGAATTAGGAAAAAGCCAGTTAATAGACCTCCAGGGGACTGATGCGAAATCATTATTCTCCCTTGATTATCTCTCTGACATGAGTAAGATCCTGGGGAAATCAAATGAAGTCAATATCGACCTGGGAAAGGATTTCCCGCTCAAGATCAGGATCAAGATCGCAGAAGGTCACGGAGAGGTCAGTTATATGCTGGCTCCCAGGGTTGAATCAGAATAGGCATGGATGTTTTCAGGTTTGCTTATTTTCCTTTTGTCAATGCAGCCGCAAAATATGTAGAAGCACTGGATTTCAAACTTGAAGAACTCTTTTCCGAAAGGGCATTTGAACAGGTAAGGGAACGCGGAAAACACCGTGTACTTGAGGCTATCGGGGATGGTATCACCAGGAATGCATCTCCTAGTGAAGAGAGTGCCAAAAAAGAACTTCTCTCCTATCCTGTTGCAAGAATTCTTGTATCGTGCATCAATGACGGATATCTTATCAAGCGTTATGCGCTTTCTGAGGCAAATCAGCTTTCGAGAAAGTAAAAGAACTGCGGGAAGATGAGCTGAAGGAATTTGCGCTTGATTTTAATATAAACGCAGTTCTTGATGAGAAAGGAGCAGTCATTCATTTTACGGATTACATACGCTATGCGAATGTGATCCATGAACCCAAATGGAAGCTTGTGAACAGGAATATTGACCATGGAAGGGTGTCACTTTCAAGGGAAGACTTCTCACGTATATTGGAAGAAGCCATCAGGAAACGTATTGAACATGGTCTTCCACTTGCTGTTCCTCCTGAGATATGCACATCCCTGGCGCAATATCTTGAGGATATCAGGAACGCCCTGACAACACGAAAATCCGAGTTCAATATCGAGGAATTCAAGGAAATAATGCCTGATTGTTTTCCTCCATGTGTTCTCCATGCCCTCTCAAATGTCAAAGCCGGGGTGAATCTTGCACATTCGATGCGGTTTGCCCTTGTTTCCTTCCTGCTAAATATCGGGATGAACATGGATGGGATAATTGAACTCTTTAAGGTCTCACCGGATTTTGATGAAGAGCGTACGCGATACCAGGTCAATCATATCCACGGCGCAACAGGTACAGCATATACATCCCCTTCATGCGCCACCATGATAACATACGGGAATTGTTATGGAAAAGAGGCGCTTTGTGACAGGATATCGCATCCGCTGTCGTATTACCGGAAGAAAGCATGGATATTGAAGAAAGGAAATTGATATAAATTATACTTTATATACTATGAGAAAAATTAATAAGTGTATAATATGGATGGATCGATAAACCAATTTCCTGAACAGGCAGCAAGAGATAATATTGATAAACTGACAGCCTATGATAAAACTGTGGACAGGAATTTCCAGAAATGGGTGTTTGAAAAGCAAGCCGGAGCATTAAAGTTCAATGAAGAGCAAATGAACTGGCTCAGGATGATGAAAGAACATATTGCCACAAGCTTTCATATTGAGGTTGAGAATCTTGACTACACACCTTTTGACGCACACGGAGGACGTGGTATGATGTTTGCGCTTTTTGGGAATGGAATGAATGCGATGATTAGTGAAATGAATGAGGCGCTGGCGGTATGAAAAAGAAAATTGACCAGATTATCATGAAGCTTCGGGAAAATAAGCCAGTTCTTGAAGAGAAATATAAAGTCAAAACGCTCGGAGTTTTTGGCTCATACGTCAGAGGAGAACAAAAAAAATCCAGTGATCTTGATATTCTTGTGGAGTTTCAGCAACCAGTAGGTCTTTTTGAATTTATGGAACTGGAGGATTTCCTGGAAACAAAAATGGGAGTTAAAATTGATCTTGTGTCTAAGAAAGCATTAAAACCAAGAATCGGCAAGCATATTCTTGAAGAGGTAATTAACGTATGAAGAAACGGGAATATGGAGATTTTGTCCAAGACATACTTGATACTATAAATGATGTCAGAAATTTCATTGAAGGAATGGATTTTGAGGATTTTATAAAAGATAAAAAGACTATTTATAGTGTCGTTCGCGCCATCGAAATAATCGGGGAAGCTACCAAGAATGTGCCCGAAGAAATAAGAAAGAAATATCCAGATGTTCCATGGAAAAAGATGGCTGGAATGAGAGACAGGCTGGCTCATGAATATTTCGGGGTTGATTTAGAAATTTTATGGGGAACAGCAACGGAAGATGTGCCTCAATTGAAAGTTCCAGTTTCAAAGGTTTTGGAAGATATGGATAAAGGTGAAAATACTTTACCATGAAGAAAATTGACCACATTATAACTAAACTAAAAGAAAATAAGCCAATTCTTGAGGTCATGGAAAAACTTGGATTTATTGAAAGGACAGGGGTTGGAAGAGCGATAAAATACCAGATATTAGAGAGGCGATAACTTGCACGCAAATTCATGCAAATTGCAACGCAAAATTACA
>NZ_FZMP01000018.1 GCF_900196725.1 Candidatus Methanoperedens nitratireducens
TATGCTTGGTTCCAATTGCAGCATTTTTGAGCAAGTTACGAGAATAAAATGAGAGCAGAATTCAAACACTTCGAACTCGGTTAATACAAATATGATTCAGAATGCTATTCGGAACTACGACCGATCGGAAGTACTGTTATCTGGATAAACTTAATGCTCACTTGTGTTCATGAAAGGGGGCGCAGAGAGATAATCATGAGCAAGAAAGCAGCAGTAATAAAAGGTGACGGCGTCGGTCCGGAACTCGTTGAGAACATGCTACGGGTGGCAGAGGCTGTCGGTACGAATATCGAGTTCATACAATGCGAAGCGGGCGCCGAATGGTGGCAGCAGCACGGCGGAGATTCGCTTATCCCAGAAGAGACGTGGAAGATACTGGAGAGCACGGATGCTGCCTTCAAAGGTCCGACCACAACTCCCGGCGGCGCAGGTTCCCCGAAGAGCGTGGCTGTATCTATCCGCCAGAAGTTCAACCTTTATGCAAATGTCAGGCCTGTAAAATCCTTCCCCAACACCCAGATACCGCTTGGGGATGTTGATTTCGTATGCGTGCGGGAGGGTACCGAAGGGTTCTATTTTGCCAAGGAGATCCAGTTGACAGATGACGTTTTTATCTCGATACGAAAAATCACGCGGTCAGCATGCAGGAACGTGGCACGCTATGCATTTGAAGAGGCGGCACGCCGCGACTGGAAGAGCGTTGTGGCTATCCATAAGAGCAATATACTGAAGCAGACGGACGGGACATTTATCGAGGAAGTCAGGAAGACGGGCGAGAATTATCCCGGTATCGAGATGGAAGAATACCATATCGACAACATCGCGCAGCAGCTGATAAAGAACCCGCAGCTCTTCAACCGGAAAATCCTTCTCTCAACCAACCTTTTCATGGACATCCTGAGCGAGGAGTGCTCTGCGCTTGTGGGCAGCATCGGGCTCATTTACTCTGCCAATATAGGGGATAGCTATGCCATGTTCGAGCCTGCGCACGGCTCTGCGCCAAAATACGCGGGGCAGGATAAGGTGAACCCTGTGGCGACGGTACTTGCAGGCGCGTGGCTGCTTGATTATCTGGGTGAGAAAGAGAACTCGAAAGCGATATTTGAGGCTACTGAGAGCGTTATAGCAGAGGGAAAATACCTCACCTATGACCTCGGCGGAAGCGCAAGGCAGAGCGAGATGGTGGATGCGATAATAAAGAAGCTCAGGTAGGCTTGGTTTGGATATCAACAACGAACTTGGACGAACTCAATACGAACTCAACCAGAGTTCACTGTGAGTTCTTATCGAGTTAGTTGTTCTACCCCATCTTAACCAAAAATCATCCCCATGCCGCTGGCTGCGTTCTCCTCTTCCGCGACGAAAGCAGCAGTCACAAGCTTCTTCTCCTCTCCAATCAGCTTCTCAAGACCCACACCCTCGAATTTTTCCTCGGCGCGGTCGATATCCTCGGAATTGGCTTTTATATACAGGAAATAACCTTTGCGCTCACTCCCCAGGAGCTTGCAGCACTCCCTTACGATATAACCTATGCGTTTGAAAAAATCATCTTCCAGCACTTTTGCGACATCTTTGCTGACCTTGTCTTCATAGAAATAAACAGATTCCATAATTTTCCTCAAGGTCTTATTGGAGGTAGCGGTTAATAAATAATTCCAAGCGCCGGTTTAACCTTTACTCGATTCAAAAAATTTGGAGGGATAGGTGATGGTTTTATTGACCATTAAGACAAACCTCTGCTATCAGCACTCTCAGGTACATCCATTTATTCGAGGATATACTATTGATTGATGCTTTATGGCATATCTTGCAGTTCACTCATGAGCCTGAAATACAGTATGCTCAAAAGAACAAAAACCAGACCAAGAAACACTATCAAGACCAATGCGGTTGCATAAAATCCCGGGGTTTGTAAGTTGTATAAGACAACCAGAAACATAGCCCCGATTAATCCTACCATCAATATTTTAAGAAAACCAAGGTATTCCTTTACATAATCTTTTTGCGTCATGTTCAACCCGTATAATAATTAACGAACTACTATAAAGATACAGCGGAGGCGATAACAGTGGTACTGTATAAACATTCACCTTTTATGCGAATCCAAAATAAGTTTATGGGCAGGTTGGGGAGTGGGGGTTAGTATTAAAAAAGTTATTTTCCTGCCCACAATTATTACTGAACAATCCTATTGTATTTAAAGATTATTATGACCGGTTAAATACAGTCATGGTAGATTAAATACAGTCACGGTTGATTAAATTTGGTCTGGATTAGTATCAATTTTTAAACTTATCCTTAAGTGAAAAAATTACCCGGGATCAAAACAGTTTTGTTATAATGACATCGTAGGACTTGGGGTCAAGAAGCATCACCAGCCTTCCGGTCTTGTTATTCGCGAAGGCGAGGTCGGTCGCAAGGGCGAAATCGACTTTTCCGGAAATCTCTTTCATCATTGATTCCGCGATCTGTGATGATGCGCCTGTTTTGAATGAAGGTGCTTTAAGCAATATAGGCATTCCGATATATTCGGATATAGCACTAACATACTGGCCCCCGAAAATATTGGCTGTTTCCTTCAACGTGGAAGTTATATCCTCCGTAAATTCTTTGACCAAAGCGCCCGGTTGATTGCAAAGGAGTTCATTCGCGATCGATAAAGCCACGTCTTTTGAGAAAAACAGTATCACAGTACCGTTCATCTCCCCTGATTCGCTTTTGCCGTGGAGGTTAACTTCAACTGATGCAATGTATTCCCCCAGGCTGACTATTTCTTCACTCAACTGGTCTATCGGCAGTGTGCGTAACCGGGATTGGAGTGACTCTGCCTCCTCACCTCCAAGCTGGGTTACCGCCGATGCAGCCTCTGTCATTCCCGACTTCCCGATATCTGATAAAAGCCTGACTGCCGAATCTACGTTCTCCGCGGATTTTACAGGCGGGGGGGTTGCCTGAGTTTTTTCTATTACTTTTACTACCTCAGGCTGCGGTTTTATTTCCACCAACTTTTGTTCGGGTTTCAATGGCTTAACTTCATCTGCCTTTGGTTCAGTCTTTGCGGTTATTATCTCCGGGATATCCGGTTCGTCACTTACCGGTGCGATTGCCTGTACTTTCAGTCCGGGTTTTGCAACCTTGACCTTCGCTGCCACTTCAGGTTCGGCTTTTTCCTGTTGTGACCTCCTCCTGACCAGCTGTGCTTCCATCCGGATCTCGTCATCGGTCCCTGAATCCGGCTCTGTCTCATCAGGAACAGCATAATGTCTTGCGGTCTCTTTTCTCCTTAAAGCCCTTCTTTTGGGATATTCCTCAGGAACAAAATCCTCCGGATAGGGCTGCTCCTCTTCTACTTCTTCCCTTTCCGGCTCATCTCCTGCGTCCCCGGCAACCTCATAATCGACTTGTCTCTCTGCCTGTTTCCTTCCCAATTTTATTCTGGCTCTTGCCGCCTCCCCGCCGCTTACTGCCGGGTTTCCTCCGGGAGTTGCCACCCGCATCCATACCGAACTTGTATCTCCTTCGCTGTCCCTGTACCTTAATAGAATATCAACAGAAACCAATCCGTTAAAATCGTTTTTTAAGCCCAGGATGACCCTGCGGGTGCTCTTCTGGTTCGCATTTATAATATCCTTTACTGCCACATCTCCAGAGAACTTCACTTTGCCTGTCTTTGAATTCCCTTCTGCCCTGGTTATGTAATCGCAATCAAGCCTGTCCATGGGAACATCAAGCGTCACCAGGGGAATATCTGGATCCGATGAGGAAATCCTGTCATCTCCGTCCTTGTAATTGCCGTTACCCCTGTTTTTCTTACCATCTACACTTGATTCTATCCTGTCTATTGCTTCCCTGGCATGTTTCCTTACCTCAGTTGAGCCGCTCTCCAGCATGGATTCAAGGGCAGTGATAGCACGTTTATCACCTATCCTGCCTAATGCCCACGCTGCGTATATCTGAACGTTCTCACTCGGGTCGTTTAAAAGCCCGATAAGAGGCAGAACAGCCTTCACATCACCTATCTCACCCAGGGACCACGCCGAATTTGCGCGAACCTGGATATCATCCTTTTCAAGAAGCCCGACCAGAGGCCTGATGGCTTTCCTGTACCGCAGTTCCCCCAGGATGCGTACTGCTTCCCTTATCTCCTTCACATCCCCTGCTTCCAGGATGCAGAGCAGCCCTTCAACATCTCCGCTCCGCTTCATTTCTTTTAAATCCGTGTGGTCGAAAGGCAATCAGATTACCTCTTTTGTTAAAGCAATATCAAAGATAACTTTTTTTCTGTATTTTTATAACTCTTTAGTTATATTCGCATTGGATTCACACTGATATAAATAAAGGTGTGAAGACGAGTATACATATAAAAGCCAGAATACCAGAGATGGTTTAAAATAATATAATAATTAAAACATGAATATAAAAATATCAATATGTCTTTTACTGCTCGGTTTTGCCCCTGCTGCATCCGCAAGCATGATAGATACCGTCTGGGTGGCAAGATCCTCCGGGTTTATAGGAGCGAACGATACGCTGACGTTTGAGGATTACCTTATAAAGGCTAAGACCGTAGATGCTACGAGTGCCTTTATCGAAGTTTATAAAGGCATGAACAAGATAGAACAAAAAGAATTCAATACCAATGAGTACAGGGAATATAAGAATATAAGGGTAACACTGCTCGGCATATGGGACAAGTATTCCTGGGTTTCGATAAGCAAACCCGAGAGTAAAGCCATCTGGAAACCGGCAGGTAATAAAATGCTGAAATGGGGAGAAAAATACGAGTTCATGAACTATACTCTCAGCGCGGAAAGTTTCGGCTCAGGATCTGTAAACCTGACGATATCCGGCAAAGAAACGTCTGAAACAAGGTCTTTTTCAAAGGACAGCTACGGTGATTATGGGAATCTGCGGATCACAGTTACAAATATAAGCCAGGATGGTTTGGTTGGGCTTGAATTCCTGACTTATCCCTTACCCGGAGTTAAAGCCAGTATTTCCACGGATAAGGAGGAATACTACCCCGATGAAAATATTCAGGTTACAGTGAACGCAGCAAGCGATGTTGATCTGAATATAGAAGGTATTATCCTTGAAAGCAGCGCAAACACGGAGGTGCTGCCTGCCATGTTCTCGGCTACCAATACCACAGGCACAGCGTACTTCAGGTCCAGGATCAAACAATCGCCTGGAAATTCCACGGTTACCATCACAGCAACAATACTGGCACGCGATTATTACGGCAACGAATATTCAAACAGGATCAGTAAAACCGTCCATATCATGCCAGTTATTTCAATAACAAAGTGGGCAGCCCCGGATACTGATGAACAGAATGTTACAGTTAATCTTTTTGTTTACAACGGGGGCTCAACGGAAGAATCGATAAGCGTTTATGATACTGTTTACGATGGAAAAAAAGATTTAAAGCAGCTCAACTGGACTATAAAACTCAAACCCGGGGTTTCATCTAATATCGAGTACCATACCCCGGTCCAAACAGCAGGACAGTATATACTACCGCCTGCGATGGCAAAATGGAAAATGAATACATCATTATCGAAAGAAGCGGTGGTAACTATCCACGGACCCCTGGTAGTTATTACAAAATCCGCTGCAAAAGCAGGTAATCTCCTTAATGTGAAGCTGGATATAAATAACACAGGGGATAGACCCGCTATCGTGAACCTGTCCGACAAAATACCCGCCGGACAACCTGTTGTGAGCGGGATTGCAGCATGGTCTGGTATGCTTGAGGCCGGAGAACATACCGTTATCATATATTCTTTGCCGGGTGATATTATATCCCTGCCTGCTGCCGGTGCGGTCTACCGGGACATCCACGGGTTCGCAAGGGAGGCGCAATCGAACACAGTTGAGATAAGCGGTGCCGGGAATAATGTCGATACTGAGAGTACAATAAGCAAAATGAATACTGATTCGCCTTTAAAAGCAACGCCGGATGAAATTCTCTCATTCATGGTCTCATCATTTGCGGTTATCTCAGGGATATTCGCCGGTGTGGCAGTTGTTGTTTATATTTTAATAAGGTTAAAGAGGAGATGATAAATTATGGAAATACTTTCGTTTCTGGTCTTTTTGATATACACGCTTATTATTCTGATGGTTCTCATTTATGTCTCGCCATTGCTCTCCGCGCTTGTGCTGGTGTTCCTCCCGGTCTTAGCCATTTATTTACTGCCCGAATGGACAATGGAATTCTTTTCGCAGATACAATTTTCCATAGTTGTGCCCGTGTATAATATCCATATCCTGCTTTTGATATGGTCTGCATTTATAGGGATTGTGACCTATGTCGAGATCTCATCATGGTACCTTTTAAGAGAGCCTGAGCCTAAAAACAGAAAAAACCGGCTCCTGACGGGCTGCCAGAGGAGGTATCAAAGGATGCATCAAAAGCCGGACAGACCACGCTCAAGGATTTTGTAGAGAAACTTATGATGATACTGAAAGGGCAAAAACCAAAGTAAAACTACTGCACACCCTTATCTGTCAGCATGAATTCGCAGTGAGCACCTTCGCTCTTTGACCTGTGCTTCTGGAGAGTCGCCTTTCGCCTGGATATTCCCGTCCGCTCAAGAAGGATGATGGTCTTTGAGAGATGCTCAAGCGCAGTCCCACCGATCGGGTATATCTCTCCCGTATTAACGTCTTTATAAACCTGGTTCGTTATTACCACAGCCACGTCGTGTCTCCTGGCTATCCCGTGAAGGATGCCGATCTGGTTCACAAGCTCGCGCCGCAATGCTATGTTCTCCTCGCCCTTATCGTCCTGGGTAAGCCCGAGCCTGTAATAAAGCGCCGCAGAGTCCAGTACTATCAGACCTATTCTCTCGTTCATGAGTTTCCCGAGATCCACGATGGCGGAGTACTGCTGCTCCATGCTTGCAGGTTCGTATATGACTATGTCGCTTGCTATTTTTTTTGTCTCCTCACCCGCTATCTGCCTGAACCGCTCGGCCGAGAAACCTTCGGTATCTATGTAAATGACCTTCTTCCCGCTCCTTACGCATTCAACTGCCAGTTGCATACAGATATTTGTCTTTCCGGTACCTGAAGCGCCGTAAAGCTGCGTGACTATCCCTGTTTCAAACCCCCCGCCAAGAAGGTCGTCTATGCACCTGCAACCGCAGGAAATCCTGTCCTGTTTTTTTATGCTGCTCACTCCCTCTTGATCGGTAGTTTTTCCCATATATCCTTCATCGCTTCAACAGCAGCCCCGCCCTTATCTATGGGAGCGGCACTTTCCATATCAGCCCGGATAAGAGCGGTATCATACGGTATCGTGCCTATTACAGGAATGCCATATCCGTTAAGCTTATCCTCGATTTCTTGCAAATTTCCCCCTGCTTTATTTATTATGGCGCCGAAATTCCTTATATCTATCTGGCGGGCAAGTTCCACTATCCTTCCGGCAGTTTCTACAGACCGCGCCCCGGGTTCAACTACTATTAGCATTATATCTATCCCTTTTGTGGTGCCTCGCCCGAGATGCTCTATTCCTGCTTCCATGTCCAGGATCACAACGCTGTTCATCTTCAGGATAACATGGCGCAGGAGAGCCTTCAGGAACGAGCTTGCAGGGCACATGCAGCCGCTCCCTCCCCTCTCGACAGTGCCCAGCACGAGCAATTTCACATTGTCAGGTCCTGTAACGCCGAATCTCTCAACGATATCATCTACCTTTGGATTTAATTTGAACATGCCGGAAGGTCCGCCTGCTCTTTCATCGATGAGTTCCTTAAATTCGGTCAGGGGTCGGGGCGGGTTCTTTATACCGAGCGCCGAAGCAAGGTTCATGCTCGGGTCGGCGTCTATTGCAAGCACGTCATAATCTTCCCTTGCAAGAAGCCGTGCAAGTGTGCCTGAAACAGTTGTCTTCCCGACACCGCCTTTACCTGATATTGCAATTTTTATCATTATGTATCAATAAACTCTACTTTTATTTCGTCATTTATCGTTATGAGCGCCGCCTGCCCTTTTGACGCGACACCGGGATTGACCACAAGAGTGCCGTTCACCTTCACCGAACCCCGCCCCTCGTGTATATGTCCGCATACGATGAGGTCAAACCTTCCAAGATACCGGGCCAATGCTTCGCTTCCCGCATTCCCGCGCGGCACTTTATCCAGCGTATTTCGCGGCGGGGCATGGGAGAGCAGGATTATCCTGCCTTTTAAATTTGCCAGTAATGCGCCGATATACTCGCCGATCTTCTTTTCCGAAAGTTCAAAGGGCGTATTGAACGGAGTGGGATTTGAGCCCCCAAGACCTACAAAGGTCAGGTCATTGAGGGCATACGATGAATTATGAAGGTTTATGGGGTTCTCATCCAGCAGCCTGAGGAGTGAGAGATTGTCGCAATTACCCGGTACTGCAAGCACGGGTTCCTTGAACATCCCCAGCAGTTCAAGCGCATGCTCATCAGGCCCGAAATTCGTTATATCGCCTGCTATCAGTACGGCATCAATATCCCCTGCCTTGTCCCGGAGGGCTTCGATATGTGAATAATCGCCGTGAAGGTCTGATAATGCAAGAAATTTCATAGAACTTAGTAATAGTTTATCGTTTATATTTGTAATGTTGTGAATCTTTTAACTTCTTATCTATATTGAATATATGGGCTATAAACCCAGTGCTCCCCCTCGCTATCATGTACACATATGTTCCCCCTGCCTCCCGGTTTGAACCCCCTGAACCTCTCAAGAAGCATAATCGATTCTCTAATTTCAGTAACGTATCGTTCTTTTAGCGATGCGGCAATCTTTTTACTCTCTTCATCACTGGTTTCTTCCCCAAGCCCCGCGCACTCAGAAACCATCAGGTGCCCGTCCTGCAAATAGAACGGATAGGTTTTGCAGATACGCGGTCTGCACTCATATGCCTGGCACAGACCATTCTTTAGAAAAACGCAGTCTCCTTCTCTTCTCAGAACCCATTCAAAGGTATGGATATTCCCTTCCGAATCCGTATCCTCCGAAGGTGTCGGGATTACTATTTCCTCCTTGTCCAGTCCTGTTTTCTCGCATATGCTCCTTATTTCGCGGGGGAATACGGATACTGTGTTATCCCCGTATTCAGCTTTGCAGCACTGCGCGCACTTTTTGCATTTAAATCCCGCAGCTTTTATGTTAGCTGCAAGCTGTTTTTCATCTATGCCGGCAGTATCTTTCAGGGCTTTTTCCAGATAATCGATTCTCCGTCTCATTCTCACTAACCCATTTTCTTTGCTGCAAGTTCGATCGCCTCAAAAAGGCTATCTCTTGGCATGATCGTGGCAACAGGTATGCGGAGCACCTTCTCGACCGTGGTGCTCACAATGGGTGCGCAGACCACAGCTTTTGCCCCATCCCTTTCAGCTCTGATAGCGGCGATGATAGCTTCTTCCATTGATGTGGCAGAGTATTCCCTGATCGTCAGGAGGTGCCCCCCTACTTTCAGCTTTTTCTCTGTGATGTAATCCAGAACAGGACGCGCCGCAATGACGGCAATAAAATCATTTTTCTCGGTCCCTTCCATTTTCCTGAGCACCTTCACTATCTGCCGCAGGGTCTTGATATTAGGCTCGCGGTGTCCTGATAGTAGTTTGTATATGGTGCTTGGCGGTATGCCTGAGCGTTCGCTGAATTCCGCCGCCGACAGGTGATGCTCTTCTTTGATTATCCTTCCGAACTCCTTGATGAACGCCTCATCCGATTCTGCTGCTGCCTTTATCAGGTCATCTGCTGTCATGATTACCTCTTATCACGATCGTATATATTTTACTGATTATTAATACATTTGGGTTATTCCGCATAACAATCAGGAAAAGTTAAATAAGGCATGGTCAGAAAGATAATAATTAACTATTACAGAGGGAAACCATGAGAAACTTATTGAAGATATTGTTTGTTGTCGGTTTGGCTATACTTGTAGCAGGATGCCTTGAAAGTAACAAAGCCCCGGAGACCGATGTGCCAGTCAATCTTGTAAAGATGAGCGGGCAGGATATGGTGCAGAGGCTCGGTACAGGCGAAATAGCGGGATTTATAATGTGGGAACCCTACCCGTCATTAGCCGTTACTAAAGGGTACGGGAAACCCCTGTTATATTCGGGCGATATATGGGAAGAGCATCCCTGCTGTGTGGTTGCATACGATTATGACTGGCATAAGAACACAAACAATTCAGATGAGATACTCAAACGCATGGCTCTTGTGCAGCTAAAATCGGTGAATTATATCAATAATGCAAAAAGTCCGGGTTCGCCCGACCACGAGGAATTGATCAACTTTACACTGGATTTCGGAGGTCTCACCGACCGGAATGCAGCTAATATGAGCCTTTTCGATGTTGAGTTCGTATACGCTACGGATGTTCCGAAAACAGCGGCTTTTATTGAAAAGATACAGGACTTCGGGATATTTGACCCTGCAAAATGGAACCAGTCGGGGTATAAGAACGCGTCAGATTATGCTAACTCGCTGATAACCAACCAGTATGTTGAATGGGCTGTGCAGAACAAGGATGCCGATCTTAGCAGCCTGTCGCTGAAAGAACCCGTGACCGTGCGCTACGGCTACCTTATCAATGATATACACGAACTTCCGTTCTACGTTGCATGGAAAAAAGGCTGGTATAAGGATGCAGGGATAAATATCACCCTCGCGGAAGGAGCCCCGTTCCAGAACGGCGCATTCGAGATGCAGAATGGTTTTAAAGCCGGAACTGTGGACGTGGGAAGCCTGGGCATCCCCCCTGTTATCATTCACAGGATAAACAGCAACGATTTCACGATCGATGATGCGCGTGTCGGGGTCATAGCAGGGATGAACGATGAAGGTTCCGTGGTAGTTGTAGCGAGTAACATAACCTCGCTGAAAGACCTGAGAGGAAAGACCGTTGGATACCCCGGACCGGGTACGATACAGCATGTGCTTTTCCTGATGGCAGCAGATAAGGACGGCGTCAAGGTCGTTACTTAATGAAAAATTATTCCGGCAGAAGAGGATTGGTCATAAACATCCTCTCCCTTTTCTTTTTTGTGCTATTATGGCATGTTCTAGTAATACTTGCAAGGGATAATGTTTTCAACATCCCTTTCATGCGCCTGCGGGACGTCCCAACGCCTCCTGAAACATATTATGCATTGATGGATTCATTGTTCACACGAACCTACGGACCTTCATTTACATACGGGATCGTTGATCATACGGGTGCCAGCCTCCAGCGTGTCATCCAGGGCGGTATTATCGCTTTTATCATAGGAGTCCCTGTGGGCATAGGAATAGGTTATTCGAAGCTCATACACAGCGTCCTGAACCCGATCATTGAAATTATAAGAAATATGCCCCCGATGGCATGGATACCTCTGGCTATATTTATCCTGGTCACAGGCGGTTCGATCTTCATCGTGTTTATCGGCACGGTTTTCCCCATAATCCTCAATACTATTTACGGCGTGAGATCGACCGATGTACGGTTGGTTGATGCCGCAAAAACACTCGGAGCATCAGGATCAAAGATAGTTACAAAAGTTATTATCCCTTCTGCTCTTCCTTCCATAATCGCCGGTTTGCGGATCGGGCTTGGTGTCGGCTGGATGGCGATCGTGGCTGCCGAGATGGTTATCAGGAGCCCTGTTGGTCTTGGTTACTTTATCTGGAACATGGGTGACCTGGGGCGCTATGCCGAAATGGTGGCAGGTATGATAGTTATAGGCGTCATCGGGTACATTATGAATATCAGCATACTTCTTCTGCAAAAGAGGTTCATAAAATGGGCAGGTTAGTCTTACAGGGCGTTTCCCGGAAGTTCAATGATTTTCTTGCAATCTCGGATGTGAACCTCGCAGTAGAGGATGGGGAGTTCGTCTGTCTTCTCGGTCCGAGCGGGTGCGGGAAAACCACGCTACTTCGCCTCGTTGCAGGGCTTGAGACGCCGACTGAGGGTGCGCTTTTCCTTGACGGGAAAAAAATAGAGGGCGTAAACAGGGAATGCGGTTTCGTGTTCCAGGAATATGTACTGTTCCCGTGGAGGACCGTAAAAGGCAATATCGAGTTCGGACCCGAAGTTAAAAAGGTGTCCAAAGAGGAGCGCGAGAGAATCTCGCAGCACTATATCGAGCTTGTGGGCTTGAAAGGGTTTGAGGACCACTATCCTCACGAGCTGTCCGGGGGAATGAAGCAGAGGGTCGGGATTGCAAGGGCATATGCCAACAACCCGAAGCTCTTATTGATGGATGAACCCTTCGGCGCGCTTGACGCCCAGACGAGGAACCTCATGCAGGCTGAACTCCTGAGGATATGGGAGAAAGAGCATATAAGCGCCCTGTTCGTCACCCACAGCGTGGATGAGGCGGTCTATCTTGCAGACAGGGTAGCTGTGATGTCAGCCCGCCCGGGCACGGTAAAGGAGATGTTCAAGAACAACCTTCCCCGCCCCAGGGTGAGGACAAGCCCTGAAGCCAATGCCCTGCGGGATGCGGTACTCAGGTCGCTCGGCGCGGAGATTAAAAGGGCGGCAGGGGTTTATTAAAATGGGCAAAAACAGGACAATAAACCACGGAGTCGGCTATGAACGCGGTTCATAGATGGCGATGAAAAGGTACAACAAAATAGGCATCAACAACGAACTAATACGAACTCACAACGAACTCCGGTTGCGTAAGTTCGTATCAGTTCGTATTAGTTCGTTGTTTAAGTAGTGTCTGTTTTCATACCAGTGCACAGAGATTGTTGCTTTTACTCTGTGTTCTCTGTGACTCCGTGGCGATTGTTTTTATATATGCCATGAAATTTAGGACTACCTATTTTTCTATATCTGCGTGTTATAACTATAAACGGAAAGAATCCCTATCTTATAAAATGGGAGTAAATATTGTACAGGAAAATAATATCTGCCGTAGATGGCTCTTTCCATTCAGAGCTTGCAGCCCGCCATGCTGTGGCTATAGCCTCTTCCCTGGGCAGCCAGCTCACGGTGCTTGCGGTCGATGCAGGGGAAGTGGAGCGGAAGAAATTATCCTATGCAATAGAGCACCTGCGCCAGCATGCCGGTACTTACGGCATACAGGCAAAGGGCATTATCAGAAAAGGGGAAGTCGTTAAGACCATATTAGCTGTTATCAATGAGGAGAACGCTGATCTTTTAGTCCTTGCAAAATTCTACAGTTACAAAGTCGAGATATTGCATGTGATAGAATTCCCGCGCTGGTACGACCTTCCGTGGATAAGACTCTACACAATGCGCAGGCAAGGCGAAGAAACTATGGCACCTGTTGCAGATGCGTTGAAGGCACTGGGGATTAATGTTGATGTGCGGGTGGTAGTTGCAGAGAGTAGTATAAACGCCATACCCAAGGAAGCCGCAATCGGAAGGCACAGCATGGCTCTCATGGGAGCAAGCAGGCGGAGCATTTTAAAAGAGGTGGTATACGGAAATCCGATAGAACGGATGCTGTCCAGCATACTCTGCGATGTTCTGATCTGGAGGCGGAGGCTGTGAAAATACAGGCTTTAGACAGGGAAGATGTATTCCGGGAACTTGATACCACTCCGCAGGGTTTGACTGAAGAGGAAGCAAGGAAGCGGCTTTCGGATTTCGGGGAGAATATAATCTCTGAGAAAAAAAGAGCTTCCAGGCTGGTTCAATTTGCTTCGCACCTTGCAGACTGGCTTGGGAACGATACCAGCATGAGAAACCTGGCATATGCCTTATTCGCTGTTATCTTCATAAACGCCCTGTTCACTTTTTTCCAGGAATACAGGGCGGAAAAAGCCTCCGAGGCTTTAAAAAACTAATGCCCTACCTGGCAAGCGTGATCCGGGGCGGGAAAGAGATAAAGATACCTGCAAGACAGATAGTGCCCGGGGATATGATTATCATACGGGATGGGGACCGTGTGCCTGCTGATGCACGGATTATCAAGGCAGTTGACCTTGCGGTAGATAATTCACCCCTTACAGGAGAATCCGAGCCGCAGATAAGGAAGGATGGACCTGAATCCGGGGATGTAGAACCTGCCAACCTCATTTATTCCGGAACCACTGTGGTGAGAGGATACGGGATCGCGGTCGTTTTTGCAACGGGAATGGCAACAGAGTTCGGGAAGATAGCACATCTTACGCAGGAGGTCGGGGAAGCCCCGACGCCGCTTCAGCGTGAGCTGACTTTTGTGACGCGTGTAATTACTGTCATATCGGTCGGGCTTGGCTTCGTATTTTTCGTAATGGGAGAATCTATCGGCATAAGCCCGCAGGATAACTTCCTGTTCGCTATCGGGATCATAGCTGCAAACGTGCCTGAGGGATTGCTGCCCACCGTTACCCTCTCTTTATCCCTTGCAAGCCAGAGGATGGTAAGAAGGAATGCCCTCATAAAAAAACTCGCCTCGGTAGAAACCCTAGGGAGTGCAAATGTGATATTATGGGCGGGGTACGCGGTGAGTGGGAACGCGTGGATGAGATAGCGTTCACTTCCGAGCGGAAAATGATGAGCACTGTGAACAGGAAAGAGAACAGGCTTGTCCTGTACTCCAAAGGTGCGCCCGAAACGATACTTGCGAAGTGCACGCACATAGCAACCGGAGAGGGGATACGGAAACTCACTGATACTGATAAAGAGCGGATAGAAGCGCAGGTATCCGGTTATGCGGGCAGGGGCATGCGGCTGATAGCCTTTGAGAAAAAAGATATTGAGGGGGAGTACAAAAGGGAAAAACGAACTTGAGCAGGCTCTCAGGGGTGAGGTCCTGTTTGCAAGAGCTGCACCTGCGCTGAAAGAAGCCGATATCGGCGTGGCGATGTGAAAAACCTGTACTGACGTTGCAAGGGAATCCTTGAGCCGTCATGTTAATATACAACTTTATCTCATTGATGAAATATACTGCAAAATGTTAACTCGATCAATAAAAACGGGGTTCAGCAAAAGATGTATAGACAAGAATCTATATTCGATAAGCCAGAACGGGAGATTCCCTGACCAATTAACATGCGAATAAGCCAGGTAAACTGCCACTATTTGACATTGTGAGAAAATGAAATTAGAAAAATCAGAGACTCTACGCAAGCTGGCTGAAGAAGCAAATTCTCTGTTGGTCTCTATTGTGGAATCTTCAGATGATGCGATTATTGGCAAGACGCTAGATGGTACCATCCTGAGCTGGAACCTGGGTGCGCAGAAGATATACGGATATACGGTCGATGAGGTAAAGGGCCGCTCTATTTTTATCCTGGTTCCACCCGATAAAACAGATGAGGTTCACCAGCTTCTTGAAAGAGTAAGACAGGGATTGCCCGTCAAACGCTACGAGACTGTGCGTGTGAGAAAAGATGGCAAACGAATTGATGTCTCTCTGACCAGCTCTCCAATTAAGGATTCAACTGGCAGGATTATAGGTGCCTCAACAGTTACACGGGATATCTCGGAGCGCAAGCGAGCTGAAGAGGAGTTGCGCAGGGCGCATGATGAGTTAGAAATACGTGTCAAGGAACGCACCGCAGAACTGGTAGAAGCCAATGAAGTATTACAGGCAGAAATCACCGAGCGCAAGCGAGTGGAGCAGGCCCTGCTTGAAAGTGAGAAGCGCTACCGCTCTCTTTTTGAAAACATGCTGGATGGGTTCGCATACTGCAAGATGTTCTATGATGACTATGGCCATCCGGTAGATTTTATCTATCTCAAAATCAATAGTGCATTCGAAGGGTTGACCGGGTTGGAAAACGTGGTAGGTAAAAAAATCACCGAGTTAATCCCCGGAATCAAAGAATCATATCCAGAGCTGTTTGAGATTTATGGCAGAGTCGCGTTGACGGGCAAGCCGGAGAAATTCGAGATGGAATTCAAACCTTTAAAGGCATGGTTATCCATTTCGGTTTGTAGTACGAAAAGAGAATACTTTGTAGCTGTTTTTGAGAACATTACAGAGCGCAAGCTGGCAGAGGAGGCACTGCGCAAAGCACGCAACGAGTTGGAAATGCTGGTTCAGGAGCGGACAGCGGAACTGAAAGAAGTTAACATGAAATTGGAAGCTGAAATCGCAGAGCGCAAGCAGGCTGAGAAGACGTTGCGAAGCAGTGAGGCGAAGTACAGGGGGCTTGCTGAGAGTGTAGGCGAAGTCTTCTATGCACTGGACAAGGATTTAAGATATATCTATTGGAATAATGCATCCGAGAAGCTTACAGGGATATTGGCGGAAGATGCTATTGGAAAATCTCTTTTTGAGCTTTTCCCCGAGCTAAAAGGATCAAAAGCGGAGAAGTTGTACAGGGAAGTATTAAAAACCCAGCGACCCAAGCGTTTTGTGAATAAATACCGGGTCAATGGCAAGAACCTCATTTTTGAAATTAACGCATACTACTCTAAGTTCGGCATATCTGTCATTGCCAAAGATATCACAGAGCGCAGGCGGGCTGAAGAAGAGATTCATCTCCTGCAAACAATGACCCGGGCAATCAATGAAGTTCAAGATTTTCACTCGGCTATGGAGGTAGTACTCAGGAAGGTATGTGAAGCCACAGGATGGGATTATGGAGATGCGTGGTTCAGAAGCAAAGACGGAACAGTTCTTGAATGCAGCCCGGCATGGTACGGCAGTAGTATGAGTCTGGAGGGATTTAGAAAGCTTAGCGAGCGGTTCACATTTCCGCCCGGTACAGGGCTGCCCGGACGGGTCTGGGCATCCAAAAAAGCAGAATGGATTCAGGATATTTCAACATGCTCAGACACAATTTATCCCCGTGCCCGGATTGCAAGAGACGCAGGTCTTAAAGCCTGTGTTGGGATTCCAATTATAGTCAACGATCAGGTGTTGGCTGTTCTTGTATTTCACATGTTTGAATTCCGGGAAGAGGATAAACGATTGGTTGTGACAATTTCAGCGATGGCGACTCAATTAGGCTTGATAATCCAGCGCAAGCAGGCTGAAGAGAAAATACGAGAGCAAGCCACACTTCTTGATAATGCACAGGAAGCTATTGGAGTCAGAAGCCTGGAGCACAACCTCATCTACTGGAATAAAGGCGCCGAGCGCCTGTACGGCTGGACGGCAGAGGAAGCTACAGGTAAAAATCCAGTTGATTTTATGTTTAAAGGTAAAGAAGAGCCACCCCAGCTTATTGAAGCAAAAAGAAGCGTGCTTGAGAAAGGAGAGTGGACGGGCGAACTGCATCAGATAACAAAAGACGGTAGAGATGTGGTCGTCGAAAGCCACTGGACTCTGATATGTGATAGCGAAGGTAAACCGAAATCGATACTTGTCATCAACACCGATATTACTGAGAAGAGAAAGTTTGAAATGCAGTTATTACGCGCTCAGAGAATGGAGAGCATAGGCACGCTTGCAGGCGGCATAGCGCATGACCTCAATAATGTGCTTACTCCGATAATGATGTCCCTGCAAACGTTAGAAGATAAATTCCAAGATGAGCAAAGCCAGAAGTTATTAACTATCCTCGAGCGGAACTTACTGCGGGGGTCTAATTTAATAAAGCATGTCATGTCATTTGCACGGGGTATTGAGGGGGAACGCAAACCTCTCCAGGCAGCACATATAATATCTGAAGTCGAGAAAGTTGCAAAAGAGACGTTTAATAAGAATATCGAAATCAAAACCGATATATCCAGGGACCTCTTTACCATCTCCGCAGATGCAACACAACTGCACCAGGTTCTAATGAATCTGTGCGTGAACGCCCGCGATGCCATGCCGGATGGTGGTATCCTCCGCATCACAGCTTCGGATTTTTATGTTGATGAGAGCTATGCGAGGATGAACGTCGAATCCAGAGTCGGTCAGTATATTATCATTACGGTTTCTGATACCGGGACCGGTATTCCTCCTGAAATAATAGGCAGGATTTTTGAGCCGTTCTTTACGACTAAAGAGCCCGGAAAAGGAACCGGGCTTGGTCTTTCAACGTCTATTGGGATTGTGAAAAGCCATGGCGGGTTTATAAATGTTAGCAGCGAGGTCGGGAAAGGAACGACGTTCAAGATATATTTGCCAGCTTTTAAAACTGAGATGCAGGGAGCACAAATGCATCAACCTGAATTGCTCACAGGAAATGGAGAATTGATCCTTGTTGCTGAAGATGAAGGCTCGATTCGTGAGATTACGTGCTCAACATTGGAAACATACGGGTATGAAGCGATTGCAGCCGAAGATGGTGTACAGGCGGTAGCGGAGTATGCCCGGAATATGGATAAAATCAAGGTTATTCTTATGGATATGATGATGCCGGTAATGGACGGCCAGGCGAGCATACGGGCGGTTCGTAAAATCAACCCTGAAGTCAAAATTATCGCAATCAGTGGATTAGCAGAGGAAGATAAACTTAAAAACATCGCAGACCATACAAATGCTTTTCTGCCAAAGCCTTACACGGCTGAGAAGCTGCTTAAAACCATACACGAGGTTTTAATCACTAAATAGGGTTTTCAGAATAGAACCTTCCCTTCCCATAGCTGCTGAACAGCTATTATTGAAGCAATTAAATATATATTAGCATCAGGTTAATATACGGCTTCGTCTCATTGTTGAGGTAATATACATCAGTTTGAATCCAATTAAAAAATCGGGTTCAGGAGAGGATGTATAGGCAGGTATCTATATTTGTATGTACAGCCGGAATGGGAGATACCCGAACCATATTAAGATTGGATAAGTCAGGTAAATTGCTGCTAAATATTCAACAAAAATATTTTGTGAATACAAAATAGTGTGAAACAGTTGATGATATATGATGAATTTTAATCCAGGGAGTTGGCTGAAAAACACAGACCTGTATAAATATCTTGCTGCAATACCAATTCCAGTCTTCATAATCCTCATCACTGCCCTGACCCCATTTGACAATCGAGCGGTTTTCGAGGCGCCCTGGCTACTCCCAATACTGAATACGGTGTTCATCTTTGCCATATATCTCGTTGTGGCATACATCTCTGCGAAGAGCTACCTGTCAAGCGGGTCGCTGAGCATTTTCCTGCTTGGCTGCGGAATGCTGGCATTTGGCTCTGCAGCTCTGTTAGGTGGCTGGTTAATATCTGCTCCCGGCGGGATAAATGTCAATGTGACAGTAGTTAATATCGGGGCTTTGTCTGGTTCAATATTTCATCTTACGGGTGCGATGCTCACCTCAATGAGAGTGAACCCGGAATTGAATTCAAAGCGCAGAAAGCGAAACCTGACGCTTGCTTATCCGGGAGTACTGATATTAGTAATATTGCTTGCGATAGCGAGCCTTCAGGGCATTACACCGCCGTTTTTCATACAGGGAACCGGTCCTACCCTGTTAAGGCAGGTGGTGCTGGGAACTGCTGCGGTGCTATTTGTTATCTCTGCTTTTCTCTTCATCAGACTTTATTCCAATTTGAAAAAAATTTATCTATACTGGTATTCCCTGGCTCTGATGCTGGTCGCCATAAACTTATTCGCTGCGTTCCTTGTACGTACTGTTGGCAGCCCATTTAGTTGGGCGGTGAGATTGCCACTATACCTCGGCGGCATATACTTCCTCAACGCCATCTTTATTGCCAGAAGAACAGCACGCACCAGGGGAACATCAATAGAAGAAGCCGTAGCAAACTTTTTCCGCGAGCCTGAGGAGAATTTTAGAATCCTGGTTGAAACGGCTAATGACGCTATAGTTTCCTTCGACAATGAGAGCAGGGTATTATTGTGGAATTCTGCGGCTGAGAAAATATTCGGTTATAACCGAAGTGAGGCTGTCGGCTCAATTCTGGGCGACTTGATAATCCCTGATAGCTATGATGGTACTATAAAAAAGGAGATGGAGAATCTCACGGTAACAGGAAAGAGCACGCAGATTGGAAAACCAATAGAAATGGAGACTAAGAAAAAAGATGGTAAAGTATTCCCGGTTGAGTTCTCCATCTCGGCAAGAAAGACATCGGATGGGTGGATGTACACCAGCATTATAAGGGACATCACCGAGCGCAAGAGGGCTGAGGAGGCGCTGCGCAAAGCTCACGATGAGTTAGAACTGCGTGTTCAGGAACGGACGGCAGAACTTGAAAAAGCCAACAAAGCATTGCTGGAGAGCGAAGCAAGCTACAGGGAGCTTACTGAAAGCATTGACGACCTCTTCTATGCGATGGACAGAGAGCTAAGATATACCTATTGGAACAAGGCGTCTGAAGCTCTTACAGGGATTTTGGCGAAAGATGCTATTGGAAAATCTCTTTACGAGCTTTTCCCTGATATAAAAGGGACAAAAGTGGAGCAGTTCTACATAGAGGTATTAAAAACGCAGCAACCTGCGCGTTTTGAGAGTGAATACCAGCTGGGGGACAGGAAATTCATTTTTGAGATTAATGCTTATCCAACTAAGACGGGTTTCTCTGTTATCGCCAAAAATATCACTGAGAAGAAAATGTTTGAAGCGCACTGGTTACGAGCGCAGCGAATGGAAAGCATAGGCATACTTGCAGGCGGAATGGCGCATAATCTCAACAATATGCTGACGCCAATGATGATGTCTTTGCAAATATTAAAAGGAAAGTTCACAGATGAGCATAGCCAGAAGTTGCTTAATATTCTTGAAAATAACTCCCAGCGTAGTGCTGATTTAATTAAGCAAGTTCTTTCATTTTCACGTGGTGTCGAGGGTCAACGTACTCCTCTTCAGGCAAAACACCTTATCTCTGAAATTGAGAAGATAGCAAAAGAGATATTTCCAAGAAACATTGAGATCAGAACTGATATTCAGAAAGACCTATTTACCATCTCAGGAGATGCCACACAGTTACATCAGGTTATAATAAACCTGTGCGTAAATGCCCGTGATGCAATGCCGGATGGCGGTATCTTAAGTATTTCTGCTGAGAATTGTTTCATCGATGAAAATTATGCGCAGATGCATACTGAAGCTAAAGTCGGTTCTTACGTTACTATCGCAGTTTCGGACACAGGAACCGGTATCCCTCCCAAGATACTTGATAGGATCTTTGAGCCGTTTTTCACGACAAAGGAGTTTGGTAAAGGAACCGGACTTGGGCTTTCAACAGCTTTTGCAATCGTGAAAAGCCACGGCGGATTTATAAATGTGAACAGCGAGGTCGGAAAAGGAACGACGTTCAGGGTATATTTGCCATCGATTAAAACCGAACTGCAAAATGTAGAGGAACAACAGCAGCTTGAATTGCCCGTCGGAAACGGAGAGTTGGTTCTCGTTGCTGAAGATGATGATTCAGTTCGTGAGGTTACTATCTCAACTTTGCAAAAATATGGGTATAATGTGCTTATAGCCAATGATGGTGCACAGGCAGTAGCAGAGTATGCTCAAAATAGAGATAAAACCAAAGTTATTCTTATGGATATGATGATGCCTGTTATGGATGGTCATGCGAGCATCCGGGCGATTCGTAAAATTAACCCCGGAGTTAAAATTATCGCTGTTAGCGGATCAGCGGAGAAGGAGAAACTTAAAAATGTTGCAGACCATACAGACGCTTTTCTACCAAAGCCTTACACCGCTGAGAAACTGTTGGAAACCATACATGAGGTTTTAAGCATAAAATAAAGAGACTGCGGTTAATAAACGGCTTCATAGTGCCTGGCGGCGTTATGAGCATCTTCCCAACCCCGCCGCACATATTTTAATAACCGAAGAAACACATAGTATCTAATTATCAAAGCGGGGTGTGAATATGGCAGAAGTAATGGCAGAAAGGCAAACACATGAAAATTTCCACAGGATGGCTGAAAACTTCAAAAGATGCCTCAGGGATATGGGGTATAAGGATGTTAAAGTCGGCTATCCGCTGGAGGTATTAGAAAACAGGGAGCTTAACACAACGTTCGTTATCGATCACGGGGAGGCAGTCATCCCTACGACCATAAATATACGCATGAAGGCTAAAGGTGTGTGGACATACATCTATATGCCGCAACCTGAGATAGAAAGAAAAGGCAAATCAGAGCTTACCGAGAGGCGGTATGATGAAACAGGAGAGTTAGTACCCTGCCAGGAGTGCGGATGCATTGATTTTGTGAAAAAAGGGGAAGAATACGCCTGTGCGATTTGCTGCCAGAGCAATTCAGGCTGACCCATTTAACGTTTCCTCAGCACCAGCTCACAAAAGTCATCACCAGCACTCCTTCTTTTTGTGCAGATGTGTAATATGTTCTTATCAATACCTTCAGCCAGCCCCCTCTCATAGCCATCTATCGATGCACAGACTTGCGGCGTCCAGTCCTTTTTATGGTTCCACATACATTCGGTCGCATGGATTTTTATCTCATTAGCGTTTTCTTCGGCGATGTGGCTTTTAATCCCGAAGATGCGGTGCATCCCCATCAATGCGACCGCGCATCCGTGAAGGCTTCTTTCTATCTTTAGAGTTCCAACGATTTCGTTCGCGTCTTCAAGACCCCAGGAGTGCATCATTTTTGTCAATCCGGCTCTTTCATTTTTATCGAGTAGATGGAAAACATCGTTAAACATCCTGCCGACACTGCTTGCGCTTTTTCTCCATCTTGTTTGTACAGGGACAAGGTCATTCACAATCATGAATTCTATTAATTTACCCTTGATATTCATCTTTTTCACCTTGATTTATTGACCTTTAATCTACAACAGCGTACAGCTTTATGGAAGGCTTTCATACCTTACTTACCCCATACCTTCCTTTTAAAGGGATATAAAGTACTTTACTGATAACATTTCTTTCAACTCCTCTCTCACCCTTCTCAAGCAGAACAAGATTCTGGATTCCCTCTTCCATCACAGGCGCAATCAGTCTTCCGCCTGCCCTGAGCTGTTCTATCAAAGGGGGTATATCAATACATGCTGCTGTGATGCATATCCTGTCATAGGGAGCCATCCCCGGATACCCAAGACCGATCTCAAGGAACTTATGACCTTTATCAAGACTGAGGGGCTCATAAAAGAGAGGGTAACTATGCGGGCATGAAATGGTGTGGCTTTCTCGCCTGGAAGCGGGAGAGGCACTTCAAGATAGGCGTAGTCCCTGTAAAGAAACGGTATGAAATCCTCCCTCGGAATCCTCAGCATTGCATCCTTTATACGCTCTGACCTGAGATATCCGTGATCGAGGAGCCATCTAACTTTCTCTTCTCTTTCCTCCCGGAATTCTTCTTTGCTTTTAGCCGGCTCTTTCGGCGGCGGGATTATCCAGCCCTGCATCTTTTAACCTTCTGTTAATGCTTTTACGCTTTTCCTTGCCCTCTCTAATATATCCACCACTTCCTCATCTGTCACCTGGGTAAAATCCTCATAGTACGACCCGACAGCCGTAAAATCGTAAGGCGTTTCAAGGCAGATAAATTCATCAGCCATCCGGCGCAGTTCATCAGCCGTATCCGGGGGTGCTACGGGAAGAGCCACGACAAGTTTCTCTATGCTCTCCAGCTTCAATGTGGAGACAGCTGCTTTCGCTGTGGCGCCTGTAGCTGCCCCGTCATCAACGAGTATGATTATTTTTCCTTTCAAATCAGGTATCTTCTGTCCTTTCCGGTATAGATCAACCCTTTTTTCGATCACTTTCTTCTGGCGGGAAATCTCATCCCGGATATAATCCTCCGTAACCCCGTATGATGTTATTATGGACTCATTCAAAACGACCGTACCTGTCTCTGAAACAGCGCCTATGGCAAGTTCAGGCTGCCCCGGAAAACCTAACTTCCTTACTATGATAACATCAAGCGGGCAGTTAAGGTAAGAAGCTATCTTATAGCCTGTAACTGCTCCTCCCCTTGGAAGGGCCAGCACCATGACGTCTTTCCTGTCCTTATAATCTTTTAACCTGTATGCAAGTTCTGCACCGGCGTCCTTCCTGTCCTTATAAATTTTCGCCGGGTCGTCTGAACCCAGTTTCTCAACAAACCACTGAACTATGGCTTCGCGTGCCTCTCTGAGATGCTTCTCTTTTGAATAGAGATGGTCTGCACCTTTTATCAGAGCAAGCTTTTTCTCTCCGGCAAGGTGCTCATGGAGGATGAGGCTCTCGCTCATTATCGGGTCTGCATCGCCCTGCACTATCAATGTGGGGATACGTACGTTATCAGCGTATTTGTAGTATCCTTCGGCTGGAGCAGAGCGCAGGGCCAGAGCCTTAATCCGGCTATCTGTGGCGGCTCTCACGAGGGCTGCTGTACCTCCGATGCTTGAGCCGCATATCCCGACCCTCGCAGGGTTTACGCCTTCTTTGCTGTTAATATAATCAAGAGAGACGCCGATATCCCGGGCAAACTGCTCGACAGTAGCATCAGAAGCATCACCTTCGCTCTCACCGTGTCCTGTGAAATCAGGAAGGAAACAGCAGAATCCCTTTTCCACCAACCCCCCTGCAATATAGATATTCCTCGGGCTATCCTTGCTGCTCCTTAACCCGTGCGCGAATATCACCGCAGGCTTATTCGTTACTTTCTCCTCCATTTGTTCTCTCCCCCTTTATCCTCGCTTTATGCCTTTATTTCAGGAATACATCGGATCGTAGCCTGACCGCAGTGCCATAAATATCTGGTCGATAAAGACCTCAGGCGGCTGTGCTCCTACGAAGGAAGTATTTTCATTGATCACAATATGCGGGGTGCTCATAATATTATACTTCTGGACAAGATAGGGAAACTCCGTCATTTCGATGACATCGGACCGTACGAACTCATTCTCAATAGCGAACTGGTGAGCAAGCCTTGCTGCCCTCGGGCAGAAAGGGCATGTCGGCGTTACGAATACCTGTATGTGTACAGGCTTTTTTATCTCTGAAAGCTTTTTCTTGATAATATCCGGCAAAGATGTCGTGCCCTTTGAAACATCTACGATATCATCCACAATAACAGCGAACTCATAGCCTGCCGGCATACCGTAGTACCTGATGCCGTAATCCGATTTTCCAACGAGCGCGATAGCAGGGATCTTGTTTATTTTGTACTTTATGTCCTGGTCGCCGTTTATGACGAAATCATATACCTTCGTTTTTATCCGCGGGGATAATGTTCCCAGTTCAAGCACAAGCTCCCGGTTCTCCCTGCAAAGCTGGCATTCATGCTCCTGTGTAAAAACAATGAGTTCCACATCCCCGGCAAGTGCAGCGAATTTATTCCTGATTATCTGTTTCTGGCTTTCGGAAAGCACCATGGTTTTACCCCTGTAATCAGGTTTGTTGTATTTAGTATTTAACTTGATTGCACATCTCGGATCTAACTTTGTTCAGTTCATTTTCTACTGATTTTATGTAGCATATATAGATTATTGTGATAAATTATATAACATCACAGGTGAAACATCGATTTGATGATAAAAATGAAAGAAAAAAAACAGATTATGAAAAAAGCGTCCTGCTATAGCACACAATGCGATTCATTCGATGATGAACTTATGGAAACAGAGCAGACCGATAGAGAGTTGTACCTGTTCATGCGCGGCGGGTTTGGCGCAAAATAAGCATGGTTGGCATCATGAATATGAATAGAGTTGAACTTTTCCTGATAATTCTCCTGGTCTTACTTGCTCTTATGATGGTTTTCAAATGATAGACCACACAAGATTTTTCAAAAAAGTTACCGATTCTATTGTTACTATTATCCTGTATGTACTGTTGCTGGTGCTTATCGCAGGGATGATGCGGATCCTGCTTGACATACCTTCTGTTGCGATAGACTCACTTGAGGGCGGTTTTAACAAAATAGTCACTAACGTTCTCACGCTTTTCATTGTGATCGAATTCTTCAAGACCTTTGCCGATTATTCTAAACTCGATAGAATCAAGCTTACAGACATAACCGATGTTACGATTTTAATAGCTATGCGTGAGGTCACAGTCGGGCTTTATTCCAAATCATTTGGATTTGAAACGATTTTTGCTCTCTCGGCGCTGCTGCTGGTGCTTGGAGTGATAAGGGTGCTGGCTGTCAGATACTCGCCAGAGAAGGTTTGATGATTGCCATTCTTTGACAGTGAACTACGCATATTTCTACTGATTTTATATAGTATATGTAGATTCTTGGGATAAAGTATATACTATTTAGTATTGCTGGTTATCTGGTGATACACAAGATGAATTTGAGATTGGCAATAATTCTGGTTCTTGCAGGCGTGTTATTAGCAGGATGCGTAAGCAAGGCTCCTGATGCACAACCTACAGAACAGCCGGCAGAAACACCGACAGCGACCATCTCAGGCACTATTAAGCTTGACGGTTCAAGCACGGTATTCCCCATAAGCGAGGCCGTTGGAGAGGAATTTCAGAAACTTTATCCCAACGTTAGAGTGACTGTGGGCATCAGTGGCACTGGCGGCGGATTCAAGAAGTTCTGCGCAGGCGAAACGGATATCAGCGATGCCTCAAGACCGATAAAGGGTCCTGAGATAAGCCTCTGCGCCAATAACAGCATAACCTATGAGGAATTCAAAGTCGCTTTTGATGGACTTTCCGTGATGGTGAATCCCCAGAATACCTGGGTCGATTATCTTACAGTAGCAGAGCTAAAGAAGATATGGGAGCCCGATAGCACTGTTAAGACCTGGAGAGACGTGCGTCCTGACTGGCCCAACGAGAAGATAATCCTTGTAGGTGCAGATACAGATTCAGGCACTTTTGATTATTTCACAGATGCGATAGTGGGCAAGGAGAAATCCAGCAGATCGGATTACACCGCAAGCGCAGATGATAACGTACTCGTTCAGGCTATTGCAGGAGAGAAGAATGCACTTGGATATTTTGGCTATGCATACTACGTTGAAAATCCCGGCAAGCTGAAGCTGGTAGCAATAGATGGCGGTAAAGGACAAATTCTTCCATCTGAACAGACAATCAATGATGGCACCTATAAACCCCTATCAAGGCCGCTCTTCATTTATGCCAATAAAGAATCCCTGAAGCGCACTGAGGTAAAGGAATTCGTAAAATACTATCTCACCGAGGGAAAGGAGCTTGTATCCCAGGTAGGCTATGTAAAGATGCCTGATTCTGTGTATGAGGAAGGACTGAGCAGGCTCAGATAAAAAACGCAAGAAATATAAGCAGTGTGTTCAGTTAGTTCTATGAGGTATGAAGTTGGATAGACTGAGGATACAGGGTATCAGAGAACTCGCCATCGAGAAGGCACTTTTCCTCTGTGCCCTTGTCTCTATTTTGACGACTCTCGGTATTGTTCTTGTTCTCATATTTGAGGCATTTTCTTTTTTTGAGGAGGTTCCGATCCTTGAGTTCCTCACAGGCACAACCTGGGCACCCACATACCGTCCCCAGCATTTCGGTGTGCTTCCTCTGATAAATGGCACTCTCATGATTGCTGTGGGTGCAGCCGTAATTGCTATTCCTCTGGGTATTGCAAGTGCCACATATCTGAGCGAATATGCCAGTCCGAGGGTACGGCAGACAGTAAAACCCGTGCTTGAGATCCTGGCAGGAGTGCCTACAGTGGTGTATGGATATTTTGCCATAAGCTTCATAACCCCGCTCCTCCGGGAGGTTGTGCCTGAGGCGAACATATTCAATGCAGCTTCGGCTTCCATCGTGGTGGGCATAATGATTCTACCGATGGTTTCAAGCTTGAGTGAGGACGCCATGCGTGCTGTTCCCCGCGCTCTGCGCGAAGGTGCTTACGCTTTGGGTGCCACCAGGTTTGAGGTCTCCACGAAAATTGTCACCCCTGCTGCTCTTTCCGGAATACTTGCATCCTTCATCCTTGCCATATCAAGGGCTGTTGGTGAGACCATGGCAGTTACTTTAGCTGCGGGCGCAACGCCTAAGATAACGCTTAATTTCTTCGAAAGCATCCAGACCATGACTGCATATATAGTCCAGGTGAGCATGGGGGATACTCCTTTCGGTAGCATCGAATATAAGACCATATTCGCCGTCGGGATGGTACTTTTTGTAATGACCCTTTTCATGAACATCGCAAGTATGTGGATAAGAGAGAGGTACAGAGAGGTATATTCATGAGGAAAATTAAAGGGAAAACCTTTGAGTTCCTGTGCCTTGCAGCCACTTTGATCGCCCTTTTGCTCTTAGCCCTGCTCCTGTGGGATGCGTGGGATAAAGGTGCCGGATGGCTCTCCTGGAGATTCCTCGACAGCTTCCCCTCGCGCTTTCCTGAACAGGCAGGAATAAAATCCGCGCTATTGGGTTCAATCTGGCTCATGCTTCTTACGGCTCTGATTTCAATACCTGTCGGCATGGGCGCAGCAATTTACCTTGAGGAATACGCGGGGAGGACATGGCTCACAAGGATAATAGAGATAAATATCTCCAACCTTGCAGGCGTGCCCAGCATTGTTTACGGGATTCTTGGTCTTGCTCTGTTCGTAAGAGGGATGATGCTTGGAAGAAGCCTCATAGCAGGCGCACTCACAATGGCACTGCTAATATTGCCTATAATAATTATCTCAAGCCAGGAAGCAATAAGGGCTGTGCCTAATTCGATAAGAGAAGCCTCGTATGCCCTCGGCGCGACAAAATGGCAGACAGTCAGGTTTCATGTGCTGCCTGCCGCACTACCTGGAATACTTACGGGCAACATACTGGCTCTCTCACGAGCCGTGGGCGAGGCAGCACCGCTGCTCATGATTGGTGCTCTGACCTTTATAGCCTTCACGCCAGCAAGTCCTTTTGACCCGTTTACAGCCCTGCCCATACAGATATTCAATTGGGCATCAAGACCGAAAGCAGAATTCCAGTACCTTGCTGCTGCGGGTATTCTTGTGCTCCTTGCCCTGCTTCTGACAATGAATGCTGCTGCTATAATCATACGGAATAAATACCAGAAATACATTAAGTGGTGATAGAGACCCCGTATTTAAATATGTCTAATAACATGAACTCAGCTATCCAGACAATAAACTTAAGTGCTTGGTATGGAAACAAGCAGGCATTGAAAAACGTAAGCATGAGCCTGGAAGAAAACAAGATAACTGCCATAATAGGCCCAAGCGGATGCGGAAAATCTACTTTTATAAGATGCATTAACCGCATGAACGATCTGATAGACAA
Organism: Candidatus Methanoperedens nitratireducens; assembly: GCF_900196725.1. Taxonomy (GTDB): domain Archaea; phylum Halobacteriota; class Methanosarcinia; order Methanosarcinales; family Methanoperedenaceae; genus Methanoperedens; species Methanoperedens nitroreducens_A. Next base: position 28,981 of record NZ_FZMP01000018.1, read on the forward strand.
TTTTAGAACCCGGGGTGAAATACTGATTTACGACAAAGATGTCAGGTACATTGACCCTGTAGAACTTAGAAAATCCGTGGGCATGGTATTCCAGAAGCCAAATCCTTTTCCCAAGAGTATATATGAGAACGTTGCCTTTGGTCCGAGAATACATGGAATTAACAGCAATAGACTTGATGCTATAGTAGAGGAAAGCTTAAAAAAGGCAGCTCTCTGGGACGAAGTAAATGACAGGCTCAATGACAATGCCATGGAGTTAAGTGGCGGACAGCAGCAGCGTTTGTGCATTGCAAGGGCTCTTGCTGTTAAGCCAAAGATAATTTTATTTGATGAGCCCTGCTCTGCCCTTGACCCGATATCTACAAGTAAGATCGAGGATTTGATGCTGGAATTAAAGGAAGAATACACCCAGGTCATAGTAACGCATAATATGCAGCAGGCAGCAAGGGTAAGCGATTATACAGCCTTCTTCCTTTACGGAGAACTGGTTGAATATGGAGAAACACGACAGATATTTAAGAAGCCCAGAGAAAAGAGCACAGAAGATTACATAATCGGCAGGTTTGGATAATATGGTTCGCGAAGCGTATCACAAAGACCTTCACAAGTTAAGGGAGGAAATACTTAACATGGGAAGCCTTGCAGGCAAAGCGATAGGAGATTCCGTGCTATCTCTTAAGAACCGTGATGTGGAGATGGCACAGAAAGTTATTGATATGGATAACGAGATTGATGCCCTCGATCACAGCATTGAGGAGAACTGCATGCGGCTGCTTGCGCTCCAGCAGCCCATGGCAAGGGATTTGAGGCTTATAATCTCGGTATTAAAGATGTCCATAGACCTTGAAAGGATGGGTGATCTTGCCTTAGAAATAGCGGTTATTACAAAGATAACAGCTACTGTACCCCCTGTAAAGCCTCTCATAGACATACCGAGAATGTCGGAGATATGTCAGGACATGCTGACTGATACCATGAAAGCTCTTGAGAATAAGGATGTAGAGCTTGCAAAACAGGTTGCTAAGAGGGATGATGAGGTTGATGCGCTCTTTGACCAGATAAGAAGGGAACTTATAACTATTATGATCGAGGATCCGAAAAAGATAACCGGTGCCCAGCATCTGACTTTTGTAGCAAGGTATCTTGAGAGGATAGGGGACCACATAACGAATCTCTGTGAGAACGTAGTGTTCATGGTTACTGGCGAACGGGTCGAATTGAACTGATCAGACAAAAACACTACAGATGAAAAAAGAAAAATATACATACAAGACCTTAGTATAATCTGCGTGAAAAGACCAAAGGAGACTGAAACATGGGACTGAAAGAATGGATCCTTCCCCAGGATAAACACTTTTTTAACATGCTGGAGAACGAATCACAAAACGTACTGGACGGCTCGACCGCCTTCCTTGACTTGCTTAATAACTACGAGAGTATCAAAGAAAAACAACAGAAGATAAAAGATATCGAACACCAGGGGGATGATTTTGTTCATGAGATCTTCGAGGAGCTTAACAAGACCTTCATAACCCCGATAGACCATGAGGACATATCAAAACTTGCCTCAGCTTTCGATGATGTGCTGGATTATATCGACGGCACCGCGACGCGCCTTGTTTTGTACGATATTCAAAAGCCTGAGGAGAACATGCTAAAATTAGCCGAAGTGCTCCTGAAGCAGGCGACGGAATTGAATCAGGCGCTCTCAGGTCTGCGCAACATCAAGAACCCGAAAGAGATCGAAAGAAGATGTATTGAGGTGAACAGGCTTGAGAATATCGCAGACGATCTTTATAAAACCTCGGTGGCTGACCTCTTTAAGCGAAAAGACGCAATAGAGATAATGAAACTGAAAGAGGTGTACGAACGCCTTGAATTTGCAACTGACAAATGCGAGGACGCTGCGAACGTCATCAGCGATATTGTTGTAAAGAACAGTTAAAAGGTGGTATTTTGCTATTTTTGCAGGAATTCATCATCTTTACGATAGTACTGGCATTGTTTTTTGATTTTATAAACGGTTTTCATGACTCCGCTAATGCGATTTCAACGGTTGTAGCCACCAAAGTACTGACACCTATAAGAGCGGTCGGCATGGCAGCAGTGGGAAACCTTATAGGACCTCTTTTCTTCTCCACAGCAATCGCCGCGACTATCGGGAAAGGGATAATCAAAATAGAGCTGGCACCCAGTAATGATATTCTTGTCATTATGATATTTTCCGCACTGGTCGGGGCTATCGTCTGGGATCTGATAACATGGTATTTCGGGCTTCCAACGTCAAGCAGCCATGCTTTAGTGGGCGGGCTTGTTGGTGCCGGACTGGCTGCGATCGGCAGCCAATCTATTAATCCTGCCGGGGTTGAAAAAGTAGTTGCGTTTATGGTTATCTCGCCTGTCATCGGGATGATCGCTGCATTCATCCTGACCGTTCTAGTTATCAGAGTATTCTACCGTGTTGCTCCTTCAAAGATCAACAAATATTTCAAACGCCTTCAACTGTTCTCCGCTTTTTTCTATTCCGTCACCCACGGTACCAACGATGCGCAAAAAACAATGGGCATAATCACCGTACTGCTTGTAGCATATGGCTCTCTCACAACTTTCAATGTCCCTTTGTGGGTTATACTTGCGGCTCACATATCCATATCCCTCGGCACCTTTTTAGGCGGATGGAGGATAGTGAAAACCATGGCGCAAAGGATAACAAAACTAAGACCGTATCAGGGTTTTTGTGCCGAAACCTCAGGCGGCATTGTACTTGCATCAATGGCCGCCCTGGGGATACCAGTCAGCACCACGCATGTGATTTCCTCCTCAATAATGGGGGTCGGGGCTACTGATAAGCTCTCGGCGGTACGATGGGGGATTGCACGGAAAATCGTGGGAGCCTGGATATTGACAATACCCATGACAGCAGTGATTTCATTTTTGACTTTTTTAATAATCAATACCCTGTTTTGATTTTTACAAAAGTATTATTAGTTTTAAAAGGAAACATGGACATAATGTTAAAAGATAAAACCAAGCTCGTCGTATGGCCTGTATATCTTGATGCCACGAAATCAAGGGGTGAAGGCAGAATCCTCTCATTGAAAGACTCGGTAAAATCGCCTGTTTTAAAGGAAATAGAAAAAGCCGCTTCAGAGCTAAGCCTGGCTCCTGTGGTCGAAGCAGATAAGTCTTACCCCAAGGCGTGGTGGAGCACGGGCGGAAGGGTGCTGGTCGATAAGAAAGGCCCTAAATCTGTCATAGTAAAACAGATAGCGCAGAAGATAAACAAAACACGGGGCCAGAAATGATAGACCTTCATACGCATTCCACGTTCAGCGACGGTGAGCTTATACCAAGTGAACTTGTACGCCGCGCTGTCTTCTACGGCTATAAGGCAATAGCGATAACTGATCACGTTGATTTTACGAACATCGAGCATATCCTGTCGTGCATGAAGAATATAAAATCGCTTGAAGACGATTATGACATCAGGATATTTTCAGGCGTGGAATTAACGCACGTTCCGCCGGGAAAGATGCCGAAGCTTGTTGATCTGGCACGCAAGCTCGGAGCCGAGATAGTTGTGGTGCACGGCGAGACGACAGTTGAACCCGTCCCGGAAGGCACCAACCACACGGCTGTAACGCTTGATATCGATATACTGGCTCATCCGGGTTTAATAACCGTGGAAGATGCAGAGCTTGCGAGGGATAACGGCATATGCCTTGAAATAACTTCTCGAAACGGGCACAACCGCACCAACGGTCATGTTGTGAGAATCGCAAAAGAAACGGGCGCAAGCCTTGTCGTGGATACCGATACACATGCGCCGCACGACCTGATTACGGATGAGGTCGCGCTCAAGATCGCCATGGGGGCCGGTCTGGATGAGAAGGGCGCCAGAAGTGCGACCATTTCGCAACCTTTAAATCTGATAAAAACCATTTAATAAAACCCTTGCGAAAGGTATATATACCAATAGCACGTTCTATGTACGGCTTTTTAGAGGTCGGAAATTGAAAAGATTGGGAGAAGTTTTTTATATTGTGGACAACCTGTTGATAGCCCGCACTGACAAAACTCTTGAACAGAGTGCCTTACGCGAGAATTCGGCGGTATTCACAAAAAAAATGAAGAAGATCGGAAAGGTAATAGAGCTTTTCGGTCCTGTAAAATCTCCCTACGTCTCTATAAAAGCGGCAAAGGGAATTACAATCTCCGAACTGACGAATCTAAAAAATGAAAGGGTTTATTTGCAATAGCAAAAGGACGGATTTCTAAATGACAGAAATTGAGAAAGTAAAAGAAATTGAGAAGACAGAGCGCGAAAAGATAAGAGAAAGTATAAAGATGAGAAAGGAGAAGCAGAAACTCGGGCAGTTCGAGAAAGCAACAGTGGAGTGCCCCGAGTGCGGAAGCCATACGCTTGTCCATGATTATGAACGCGCCGAGCTTGTCTGCAATGAGTGCGGATTGGTAGTCGATGCAGACTTTATAGACCAGGGACCAGAGTGGAGAGCATTTGACCACGACCAGAGGATGAAGCGCTCCCGTGTCGGCGCCCCGATGACATATACGATACATGACAAAGGTCTTTCCACGATGATAGACTGGAGGAACCGCGACTCGTACGGGAAATCCATTTCATCAAAGAGCAGGGCGCAGCTTTACCGGCTGAGAAAATGGCAGCGCCGCATCCGCGTAAGCAACGCGACTGAAAGGAACCTTGCGTTTGCCCTCTCCGAGCTTGACAGGATGGCATCTGCGCTTGGTTTATCAAGGAACGTAAGGGAAACCGCAGCTGTCGTGTACCGCAAGGCGGTCGAGAAGAACCTGATACGCGGACGGAGCATAGAAGGCGTTGCGGCGGCTGCATTATACGCGGCATGCCGGCAGTGCAATGTCCCGAGAACCTTAGACGAAATCGGCGAAGTCTCAAGGGTAAGCAGGAAAGAGATCGGGAGAACATACAGGTTCATCTCAAGGGAACTGGGTCTCAAGCTGATACCAACCTCGCCGATAGACTACGTGCCGCGCTTCTGCTCAGGGTTGAACCTGCGCGGAGAGGTGCAGTCAAAGGCTGTCGAGATACTCAGGCAGGCTTCAGAGAAAGAACTCACAAGCGGCAGGGGTCCGACCGGTGTGGCAGCAGCCGCGATATACATTGCTTCCATACTGTGCGGCGATAGACGTACACAGCGCGAGGTCGCCGAGGTAGCGGGCATCACCGAAGTGACTATCAGGAACAGGTACAAGGAACTGGCTGAAGAGCTGGATATCGAAATCATCCTGTAGGGCAAGACTAGTTATAAACCGCAGATGAACGCAGATGAACGCAGATTTGTTAAGCGGGTATCTGCGTTCATCTGCGTTCATCCGCGGTTATGAAATTTGAGGAATGGGAACCAGTTTATGAACTGATTCTCAAGGACATGAATTTTGATAGGTTGTACGATGAACGAGCCGCGCTTAGTCTCTCTAAATTGCTTGAAATAAAAGCCAGAAGAAAAATGCCCGATGTCATCGAAATAGATGCCCTCCGGGAAGTTATCAGCGGGAAGGATGCCCTTGTATGCGGGAAAGCCCCGAGGCTTGCGAAAGATATAAAAAACGTGGATTTCAAAAAATACGTTACAATAGCGGCGGACGGCGCTACAAGCGTCCTGATGAAGGGCGGCGTTGTACCTGATATTATCGTTACAGACCTTGACGGCAATATGGAAGATGAAGCCCGCGCAAATGAGCAGGGTGCGATAATGGTGGTGCATGCCCACGGGGACAATATGGATGCCCTGAGCGAGGAAGTGCCGCGGCTAAAGAGAATTATCGGAACCACGCAGTCAAAACCGCTTGATAATGTCTATAATTTCGGAGGGTTCACTGACGGGGACAGGTGCGTTTTTCTCGCGCAGGAATTCGGCGCAAGGTCAATAACCCTGATAGGGTTTGATTTTAAGGATACCAATGTGACCCCGCTTAAGAAAAAAAAGCTCGCATGGGCTGAAAAACTGATCAATATGGCAATGGGAGAGGGGCTTTTTGATTGAGTTCATTCTCTGAAAGACGCCCTTTTTTGAACATGGTCCTGAAACCGAGAGCTGCAAGCTCTATCTCATCAGCTATTATAGCCCTGCAAACCGCTTTCTTTTCCTCGCCGATTATTTTCGTTATGCCAAACTCCTCAAGACGTTTTTCTATCCGGTCTATTGCCTCAGACCTTGAGCGGACGTATAAAAAGTAGCCTTTGTTTGAAGAGCCGAATAACGCGCAATCTTTTATGACACAGGGAGTCTTTTTAAATTCCTGCCGCAAGATCTTGTTTATTTCCTTTCCTGCATCCTCTTCGTAGAAGTAAACCGATTCCATAACTCTCCTTACAGAATATAAAAAATTAAGGAAAGAATTTAATATGCATCACTCAGCCAAACAATCGGTGCAAATGTATCTTTCCAGTGCCTCAGTATCCGGATCAAATTCAAAGATAGTCTCGCTGCACGACTCGCAGACCTTTCTTTTTAATACAAGCTCGGGTTGTACCCTGCTTTCCATTCAGTTCACCCCCTATCTATAATGATTATTCATTCTATTTATACCTTATCCCCGGAATGAACCATTCCGCAAATTTTAAGTATTCATAGTCAGCTTTGTGATTATGCCAATCGAGGGATTTGTAGAGTATAAAAGAAGAGAATACTGCAACGACATTAAATGTCCTGTACAGGTGATGATGAACAGGAAAGCACAGGACCCGGCAGATTACAACGACTTAAGGGCGATATGCCAGGAAAATTGTCTGCATACTACTTATGAATTCCATCACTGGCTGATTGAAAAAGGCTATTTAGTGGTCAGACCTGAAAGTGGAGAAGATTAAAATGAACTGGGGAATGAAGAACAGGATTTCACGGATAATCATGCCCAAAACAGGGCGCTGCGTTATGTTAGCTGTTGATCATGGTTATTTCCAGGGCCCGACTACGGGGCTTGTGAATTTAGGCAAGACGGTCAAACCGCTGCTGCCTTATGCCGACGCATTGATGATAACCAGGGGTGCTATCAGGAACTGGATAGACCCGGCTGTGGATATTCCGATTATTTTGCGCGTTTCCGGAGGACAGAGCATTTTAAAGGAACTGTCCAATGAGGTAATAACGACAAATATAGATGATGCTATAAGAATAAACGCTTCCGCAATCACATGCTCTGTATACGTTGGCGGGGAATATGAGAAGGAAACAATAAATAACCTGTCAAAGCTCGTGGATGAAGGGGAAAAATACGGGATTCCCGTATTAGCAGTGACCGCTGTCGGGAAAGATATGGCTCGCGATGCAAGGTACCTTGGTCTTGCCTCCAGGATTTGCGTTGAGATAGGGGCGCATATGATCAAGACATATTATACCGAGGAATTTGAAAAAGTCGTGGAAGCGTGCGGTAATGTTCCTGTGGTCATCGCAGGCGGCAAAAAACTTCCTGAGATGGAAGCTCTGCAAATGAGCCATGATGCGGTCTCATCAGGGGCTGTCGGAGTGGATATGGGCAGGAACATCTTCCAGAGCGATAACCCGGTCGGCATGATACAGGCGGTAAGAGCGATCGTTCACGAAGGTAAGTCAGTAGATGAGGCTTACGAGATTTACGAAGGATCGAAAAAATAGAGCACATCAATGAAAACCGCCGTATATTATAACAATAACGATATCAGGATAGAGGATAGACCGAAACCCGAAATAAAAGATGGCGAGCTCCTGGTCAAAGTTAAAGCTTCCGGCATCTGCGGAACCGATTTGATGGAGTGGTACAGGATAAAGAAAGCTCCCCGTGTACTGGGGCATGAAATGGCAGGAGATATCGTAGAATCCCGCTCGGATAAATTCAATATCGGGCAGAGAGTTTTCGTAAGCCACCACGTCCCCTGCAATGAATGCAAATACTGTCTTGCGGGCAACCATACTGCCTGCGAAATGCTGCACAAAGGCAACTACGACCCCGGAGGGTTCAGCGAGTTCGTCCGAGTCCCGAAAATAAACGTTGAGAACGGGACATATATTTTGCCTGAAAATGTCTCTTATGAAGAAGGAACAATGATCGAGCCTCTTGCCTGTGTTGTGAGGGCGCAGAGAATAATCGGGGTTGGCGGGGGACAGACCGTTTTAGTCATGGGCTCGGGGATTTCGGGTTTGCTGAACATACTGGTGGCAAAATTAAAAAAAGCAAAAGTCGTTGCGACCGATATCAATGAATACAGGCTGAACATGGCGAAGGAATCCGGGGCTGATGAAGTATTTAATGCTAATGAAGAACTGGGCATAAAAGCGGACAGGATCATAATGTGTACGGGGGCAATGCCTGCTTTTGAGGCGGCATTCAGATACATAGACAGGAAGGGGATAATAATGCTATTCGCCATCCCGAACAGGAATATTCCAATCCCGGTTGAAGATTTCTGGAGGAATGAACTGGGTATCGTATCAAGTTACGGCGCTGCGCCTGTTGATCTGGAGGAGGCGCTGGAATTAATTAAAGATGGGAAGATAGATGTTAAAAGCTTGATAACGCACAGGTTAAAATTAGAGGATATCCAGAGGGGTTTTAAGATAGCAGGGGAAGCGAAGGACTCGTTGAAGGTTATAGTTGTTCCTTAGGTCATTGAAAAAGTATAGTCTCCCTCATAATATCTGATAATAGTCTAATTAGTCTATGAACCACAGAGTCGGCTGTGAACGCGATTCATAGATGGCGATGAAAAAGTACAACAAAATAGGCAATGATAACGGACTAATACTAACTCGTACTAACTCCAGTTGCGTGAGTTCGTATCAGTTCGTACAAGTTCGTTGTTTAAATAATGTTTTCATACCAATCAGCTATGAATGCGGTTCATAGCTGACTCTGTAGTTTTAACTTTTCGGATAAGATTTAAGCACACAAAAATAAAAATTATGTGTGATAAGCTTTTAGTATTAAACGATTTACAAATAAACAAAGCTATGAACATAGGAATCCTCTTAAAGAGGATTTTGAAAAGATAAATATGAAGTTAGATATATTAGGGGATAAGATTAAGTAATTATTTAAAAATAAAGAGTGAGAAACACGGAAAAAAATGAAGAACTCAAAGAAAATTCGAATGAAGCACTTGAAAAACTGGAAGATACAAGTTTAGTTAATACAGTACTAGTGGAGCGTTTGACAAGTTTTTTCCGATAAACATTTTTAAAAGTGGGAGACTTTTTTAACAAGAACGTCATCTTTGAGATAGGGGTTAAAGATGAGAGGGCGTAAACCACACTTGATTGTGTTATCTGAAAAAGATCGAACACAGTTTCAGAAAATTGTACGAGATGGTCGTACAGAACAACGTG
>NZ_FZMP01000154.1 GCF_900196725.1 Candidatus Methanoperedens nitratireducens
AAAGAAACGCTTAGACAGACAATGGCTTTGAGCAATCAGGTTTTCAATGAAATTGCCAGATACGGTTTTGAAAACCATACTTGCAGCAAGGTATCTGTCCACCGTGCCACTTATTACAGTATCCGGGAAAAGCATCCTGAACTTCCATGTTCTATTCTTCAAGGAATCAGAGATGTTGCCTGCGAATCTCTCAAGGGACTCGAACTTAAAAAATGTCCTGCAAGCAAACCATTCTCTGCTATTCGGTATAATAAGCGTGTGCATAGAATCAATCTTATCAAACAGAATGTTAGTCTTTCTTCGGTTAAGGGGAGAGTGACTGCAACATATTCCATTCCTGAATATTACAGGCAATATCTTAATTGGGAATTTAAAACGTCCACGTTGAGATATAACAGACAGAAGGATACTTTTTATTTGCATGTGGTTATTCATAAACTTTCTCCTGAACCCGTTGGCGATAAGGTTCTTGGAATTGACCGGGGGATCGTTAATATCGCCGTGACTTCCAATAATAGATTTTCAATAGTAAACCTATCAAGAACGTGAGGGCAAAGTACGCATATCTTAGAGCGAAACTTCAAAGCAAAGGCACTAAATCTGCTAAAAAACTTCTCAGGAAGATCAGCGGGAAAGAGCAACGGTTTGTTTCCGGGGTCAATCACTGTATCTCTAAGGGAATTGTGGCGATGCCTTTTGATATTTTTGCTATTGAAGATTTGACCAGTATAAGAGTTCAGAGCAGAACTAAAGGAACAGATTTTACTCGCAAACTCAATAATTGGGCGTTCTATGAACTTGACCAATTTCTCAGATATAAGGCTGAAGCTATGGGTAAATCTGTTGTAACTATTGACCCGCGGTACACAAGCCAGAAATGTTCTGTTTGCGGACATATCTACAAAGGAAACAGGAAAGGACATTCTTTCAAATGTGTTAAGTGTGGTTTTCAAATACATGCTGACCTCAATGCTGCTCGGAATATTGCCGTTCTCGGTATATCTGGAAACGGCAGGCTGCCTGTAACTCATCCGTACATCGCATGTGATGAAGTTGAAGCCCGCAAGGGAATTGATACTGAACATAGTGATAATGCTCCGCACTTTAAAAGTGCGGAGTAAAGTTACTTTACACGTTCTTATATATTCATTAAATAAAAATCCAGATCGCAATTACTCCTGCAATCACTATGCAGGCAAGAATTACTGCATCGATCCATTTCCTGTTTATCTTGCGCTCAGTTTTCTCCTTTTCGAAGTAAGTATCCATGTTTTTAAGGAGATAATCCCTGATCATTGTCATATCGAACAATTTGAACCCTACAGTAACATAGGCTGCCCAGGAATAATAAAGATAGACATAGAAGAATAATAGACCGAATAAAATACCCATCATAATATTTGGTCCCCATGCTGCATCAAGTATAATTCCCCCGACAGGAACGGTCATTATTGGAGCAAGCGCCCATAACCATGCCATCTTGTTATTGAAAAGTTTATATTCTGATGTGAATAATGCCCACCATATCAGGTAAATAACCAGGATAAAATAATGAACAATACCCAGCGGATATTCAGCCACATATACTAATGCAGAGAACGTAAAGACTATCACTACAAGAACTTTTGCTATAAATTTAAAAGATGCGCCCGGAAAAATATATACTTTTGAAGCATCCATGTCCTGCATCTTTGTCACATAATCAAGAGTCGTATCCACCCTTCGATTGGTCTGCATTACCTGTGTTTCCATTGCATTGATCCTGCCAACCGTATCAGTAAGCATATTCATAATTGGCTTAATTTTATAATCCCATTCCTTATCCATTTTATCGTTAGCGATTTTCTGCATAAGAATATGCCTGACACCGATCCATGCAGTCATGTAAGAGAAGACTATTATAATGAGATCTATCAGGATACCAACTAGATTACCGATAAAAAATGCATCAATTATAAGTGATATTGTTGCAAATAAGCCTACTACCATACCCAGTAAGATAGCACTGAAGACTGCGATTTTATCTTTCATTTTTTATCATCTCATATGATTTTTCAAATTTAATAATTCTAAATTCTAATAATTATAAATCCTCTGGTAATCAAGGTATAAGATTCCCTGCTGCTGTGCGCTTGCGTTCAAATCCATATAACGAACAAGTGAATAGGACTTATTAATACTTCCTGCATTACCCGCCAGTGTTCCATAGGAGATCAACTCTTCGGGGTATAAAGTAATGTTGCGGTAGGATAGTGATGTATCGTTTAGAGTTGTCCTGTTGTTCCATGATGAACCATTCCAGAGCTGCACCGTGAAGTTATCTCCGGAAACATTGTATCTCAGCTCCAGTGTATGTATACTGGCGTCCGGTATATCAGTGGTATTCGTTGTGACATTGAGCTGGTACGATCCACTCGCATTAACTTCTGCAAAGACTGAAACAGCCCCATCACTTGCATTCCGGGCGCTGCTGAAGTTCGATACTGTTCCTGTATCATTTATGAAACTAAATACATAAGTGAGTTCAGAGGAAGTAGCTGCTGTATTATTGACCCATGTAGTATTCACATTACTGTAATTATCCACCGTTCGTGTTGAAATTGTGTATGTCAAATTCGGTGCAAAATAACTTGCATTGTAGAATTGCCAGCCTCTGGTTACATTCGTCTTGAACACACTATCGATATATATTTCCACATGATCAAAGTCAGGATTTGACGGATCTGACCATGTCCAGTTAATATACAAAGGTGTTGAAGTAGCTGAAATGGTGTTGATACTGGCTGGCGGTGTGGTATCATATAGTGTCTTATTCGCGCTGGTGTTGTCTGCTCCGCTAATTGTGATCTCTAAATATTCGGTATTAAATCCGGCTTTTGAATAGCTGAAGTTATAGGTGCCATTTGAAAGATTGGTTATGGAATAATATCCTGATGCTGAGGTATTACTCTGTTTGCTGCCATTCTGGACCAGGACACTTCCCAATCCTGCACCGGCATTATCAAACACATAACCGCTTACATTATAAGATGGTATGGATTTCACGGTAACAGTGATAGTCTCAGGCGCTGTTCCGCCATAATTATCGCTGCTATTGAAGTACCAGACATAGATTCCCACGTCATCAGTATTGGTCTGCCAGGAATAGGTGCCTGTTGTACTGTTCAATGTGCCGTTCGTTGC
>NZ_FZMP01000232.1 GCF_900196725.1 Candidatus Methanoperedens nitratireducens
TGCAGTTTTTTATGGATGCATAGGCTGTTTTTTGTTTTAATCTCCAGAAATCAATTTTAATGGTTGTTGTCATATAACTATGACAACAAAAAATTTATGTAAGTATCGAATAATAGCAAGAAACGCACAGCAGCGATAGAGGATTATAGCAAGAATGTAATTGTTGTCATAACCAAGGGTAAAACTTGGGTATTTAAACAACGAACTCGTACGAACTGATACGAACTCCGGTTGCGTGAGTTCGTTGTGAGTTCGTATCAGTTCGTTGTTGATGCATATTTCGTCATACTTTTCCATGTTCATTTATGAACCGCGTTCATAGCTGACTCTGTGGTTTTGACTTTTCGAATAGGTTCTAAGTCAATTCCAGAATTATTAAGCCTCTCGTGCCGATTCGGATTTGATAAGTTATATAATCCTTGAGGTTTTACATAGTAATACAGTGTAAAACATGGAAACATCAAGGTTGAGCACAAAAGGACAGGTAGTCATACCTGCAAGACTCCGGAAAAAATATGGATTTAAGCATGGCGAGAAAGTGGTGTTCATAGAAGAGGATAACTATGTTATAATTAAACCTAAGACAAAATGGACGGATATCTGTGGATCAGTAAAGCCATTATATACTCCTGAAGAAATGAGAAGAAAATTAAAAGAGATGCGTGAGAACTGGAGATAGGATATTAAAAATGAACAAAATACTGATCGACACAATGCATATATATGCGCTTCTCACAAGCAAAGATATTTTGTGTGTTAAACTTTCACAGGCACTGGATGACGAAAAAATCACAGGAGTAATTTCAGTCACCACCCTGACAGAATTACTTATTCTCCTTGGTAAGGACGTTTATAAGGAAACATTAAATGAATTGCTTTCGTTAAACAACATGGAGATTGTAGAAACTGATCGGACAATAGCGATACGCGCAGGGGAGCTTCACATGATGTATCGAGTCCCTCTTGGTGATTCGCTGATAGCTGCTACCGGCATAATTGAAGGAATAAAACACGTTTTAACAGACGATGAACATTTTGACCTTATTGATAATCTGATCAAACCAATTAACCTGAGAACAGCTTTAAGAATGGCAAGGTAATCTTATAACAGAAATAGGGTTAAAAATAGACGGGGATCACAGAGCCTATTTTGAGACTAAATCTCTGGCAATTGATATATTTATATTTTTCAAGATAAAAGAATAGATATGTTTCCTGAAAAATATGAGTTCTTGGTAAGAGAACTGTTAAGGAGGCTGCACAGTCATAAAGAGAGATAGGTTATAAGCCCATCTTAAAAATTCATCTCCCCTTCTCAAGCTTCCTCACTGCAAAATCCGCAGCCTTGTTCAGCACATCATAGCTCTCAGCAAGCATCGGGCAGTAAGCCATCTCGGTCTGGCCCAAAGAATAAACATCCATGCCTGACTTTATCGCAAGGGAGAGCACGTTTATTCGAGACCCTGCGCCCTCCTCTCCCACGACCTGCCCCCCCAGCACCCTGCCTGTTTTCGCATCTGCTATTATCTTGACCGTGATATCCCTGGAGCCGGGATAATATACGGGCTTGTTCTTCCCGCGCGCTTTGCCTGATATTATTTCATATCCCGCGGATTCGGCAAAGAACTCATTAAAGCCTGTCGCTCCGACCTCAAGGCTGCCTATGAGCGAAACAAATGTCCCAAGCGCGCCTTCATACGTATCATACCCTCCTGCTGCGTTCGTGCCGGCTACGATCCCCTGCCTGTAGGCTGCTGAGGAGAGCTGCATAACCGTGGGTCTATGGTTGATGAGGCTCACAGTTTCTATGCAGTCCCCGACCGCATAGATACCTTTGATGCTGGTCTCCATCTTTGAATTCGTTTTAATGCCCCATTTCCCGACCTCGACGCCCGCGTTCTTTGCCAGGTCGATGTTTGCCCTGACACCCGAGGCAAGGACTGCCATATCCGTTTCAATGACTTCCTCACCGACCGTAACGGACTCAACGGGCAAGCCGTTAATGCTGTTGACGGTCTTATTGAACAACAGTTTTATATTCCTGCCCTCAAGGGACTGCTCTACAATTTTAGCCATATCCTTATCAAGGGCGCGCGGCAGGGCGTATGAGAGCATCTCAACGACCGCGACATCAAGCCCTTTCTCCTTTAAGGCAACAGCGATCTCAAGCCCTATCGGTCCTGCGCCAACGACCACTGCTTTTTTCGCTTGCCCGGCATATTCTATGATCCTTTGCGCGCTTTCAAGGTCGTGCAGTACAAAAACGCCTTTATCAAGGTTTTCCTTTGCGCCTTTCACCGGGGGAATGAATGGCCGCGCGCCAGCGGCGATGATGAGCGAATCATAGGGGATCGTTGCGGTCTCCCCGGTTTTCAGGTTCTTTACCAGCACGTTTTTCCCTGCCGGGTTTATCGCCTGTGCCTCATGAGAAAGGAGCTTTGTAGTCTGTTTATCATCAGGCAGAGAGAACCTGAGGTCATCAAGGCGGATTATTCCTTCAATCGCAAAAGGCATACCGCACGGGGAGAACATATCATACGACCTTTTCTCTATGATCGTTATCGACGCCTCAGGGTCTGTCCTTCGTATCGCGAGAGAGGAAGGGAAACCTCCGCTTCCAAGACCGATTATTACTATTTTCGCCATAGTTCATCATCTGCGGCAAACTTATTATAACCTTTCGATTTAAAAACAGTTTTCATCAGGCGCCTCACTACAATGAGCCCTGAGAACCCTGCGATCGCTTCAAATCCGGGCGCTCTCCGGGTTCTTCTTGCATTGAAGAATCTTGCTGAGGCGTTACAGCTTCTATCTTTCTTAAAAAATCCTTTAATTGCGTTCTCTCACCCCCCAGCCCTATCAATATTCCGTTCTTAAGAGTATATTTGCCCTGCGACATGCCCACGACGCTGTACTCTTTTCCGGACTTTTTCAGGAAGACCAGCACCATTTCATCTTTTAAGAAAGTCGGGGTATCCTCTACCCAGATGAAAAGAGTTCCTACCCTTCCACCCTCGCTGAGTATAGTTAGTGTTTCTTCGCCCGTGCCGCCTTTGATGTTCCTCTCAACTAAGACTGTTGAATATGTGTAAATCTTATCCCTTTGAAGACCCCATTTGCTCTGGACATCCAGAATATTTCCTATAAGGATTACATCCGCCTCTCTTGTCAGGTCTTCCACGCTCATTTTATCCAACGAAGCTGATACTGCGGGCGAAACAGTAAGCAGAGTGGTAATTGAAATAACTATTATGGCTGTAATGTCCACCGATACCTGTTGGTCTTTAACCAATCTTTCGCCTCCTTCGGTAGTCCATTATTATAAGCAAAAGAAGTATAAAAAGACATCCAAAGAGGCACTATCCTGAAATCCGGTGATTTTGTACTTTTCGGTATAGGGACCTGATAATCTGGTAACAATACCTCTCTAATAAGCTTCAATAGCCAAAAGCATATTGATTTTTTCCCCATTGCCCTAAAATGCGATACTTAATATAATATGAATAACATATCCCATTCGGGATTATCATGGTTCGTCCACGAGGAGAAATCAGTGTTGTATGCCGGAATGAGAGATGCCGTTATTACTTAAAATAAGAATGTAAAGACATAATCAAACGTGGCAAGTATCAAACAGGTAATCAGGGATATTTTTGCCATCATTGTAAAACATTCTTCATGGAAACAAAAGGTACTCCGTTGCATCATAAACATCTAACAAAATCGGAGATTATCGATATCTGTAGTGTTCCTGTAGAGTATCATGCATTCGTCTGCTATAGTTTCAATACTTGAGGCTAATTCTCCTAGCAGTTTCTCGCTCTCTTTGTAATCGGTCGATATTTCTTGCCCGGCTGATACAGTAATAACTCTTATATTCGGATATGACATGAATGGCTGGCATGGTAGATCTAACTCCCCTTCTAACCACTTTCGGGCTCATTGCCATAGCTGAACTTGGCGATAAGACGCAGCTCACTGTAATTGCGTTATCAGCCGGATACGATAAGGTTAGAGTCTTTGCAGGCGTTATTCTCGCATTTGCCCTTGTAACAGGGCTTGGGGTACTGGTCGGCGAGACGCTGTTCCAGTTTATCAGCCCGGGTTTGATCAAGATTCTTGCAGGTTTATTATTTATTGTTTTTGGGTTATGGATATTGCGTTCTAAATCAAACAATGACGAAAATAAAAACCGGTCATTATCCAATCCGCTGATCTCAACATTCAGCATGATAACTTTAGCAGAGATGGGAGATAAAACACAACTTTCAGCTATTACACTGGCAGCAAAATACGATTCGGCATATCAGGTTTTTGCAGGAGCGGTTCTTGCGCTTGGACTAATAAGCCTGATAGGCATACTCGTTGGCAAAAAATTGCGCGACATCGTTCCCCTGCAAAAAATCAGATCAGGCGCAGGAGTAATCTTTATACTGTTCGGGATACTGTTTCTTGCGGGACTGTGATTTATTCTGATGGTCATAGTATGGTATTCCATAAAGCAGGATGCTTTTCTGGCGTTCGGGGCTGTGGTCGGCTCGACCGCTTTTTTTATCGTTCACGGTTTAACTTTTTTTGCCGATCCCTATCAAAAGAGGCAGGAACACCAGTGCTATTGCAATTACGGTAAATCCAGCTACAGCAAAGCTTGCCTGGAAGCCATACCTGTCCGCGACCAGCCCACCTATGAATGGACCTACCGCAAAGCCAAGAGAGCCGAACAGGTTGAACCCGCCCATGGCAGTGCCGCGCTTTGCGGGATTCGCCAGGTCGCCAGCCAGCGCAGCGGAGGGAGGGTACATAAGCGCACCCACGATGCCGCCCAGCACCATAACTACAGCCAGCATCGGAGGAGCAACTGCGCCCACGCTCGCAACGGCAATGCCGTAAATTATGGAACCGATCATCAGCGGAGGCGCTCTTCCTATTTTATCGGATATTGCCCCGAGAGGATACTGGAGGAGGGCAAAAGGAACCAGAAATGCCGCCATGTACATCCCTATGCTTCCTGAGCCCATGCCATATTTCATGGCAAGCATCAGCGGGAAGACCCCGACGAAAAACCCGACCGTAAATCTTTCCACGAACGAGAAGGCATATGGTATAAATATCCTCTTTTCTTCACGGAGCAGCAGAAGCGCATCTTTCAGGGAGGAGGGTCTTGATTCAAGCCTTTGCTCTTTTAGAGCTATTGACGCGACCAGTGCTCCTACCAGCAGCATAAAAGACCCCAGATAAAGCGGATAAAGGGGATCTACTGCTCCGATCCTCCCGCCTGCCGGGGCGCCCACTGCATTGCCCAGTGCCATGCCCATGCCAAGTATCCCCATTCCTCTGCCATAATGCGTGTGTTTGACGATATCAAGTACCGAGGTGAGGAGGAGAGAAAAAGCCATCACTGTGAAGCTCCCTTCTATAAAGCGCAATACCAGCAGCGAAGACATATCTGGCGCAAGAGTGAGACTGAACATGATGATGGCATTTCCAAGAAAACCGCCAAGTATGAACACCTTTCTTTTTCCTATCCTGTCCGATATGCTGCCCCAGACGAGTGAGAATATCACGTAAGCTGCAAGGTTGACGGAGACAAAAAGGCTAGTTTCTGCCACGGACTCTACATTAAATCTCTTCATGACGAAACTGTCAAGCACAGGATAGATGAGAGTGACGCTGAACATCAAAAGGAAAGTCAAAAGGCTAAGAGTATATATCTCTCCGTAACCCTCTTTTTTAACCATCTGCTGCGATTCAGAAGTAATATCGCTCTTCATCCCTAATCAGCCTGCCGTTTTTCATAACATGAGATTTATAAAAAGATATATCTATACACTAACCCTGTTTAAAAATTACTCTAAATGCTCCTGTTTCATTCCCGCAGGTCAGGCGGCAGCATGTTGGGGATGCCATCATCTATCGGGTAATACTCCTTGCATTTTCCGCAGTACAGCGTTCCCTTAACGATTTCTTTTTCATTCTCTTCAGTGACCTCAAGCACGAGGTCGCCCTTGCACATCGGGCAGCACAGGATATCCATCAGGTCTCTTTTCATTACATTGCACCTTGAACACCTTAAATGCCGTTTTTATTATCAAGTTATCGGTAATTATAAAAGATGACACGTTGTTTAATGGAGTGAGAGAGGAAGGGCGGCTGCCGGTGGCAGAAATGCTGCTGAGAAAAGTCCCCTCACCTTCTGGACCGCGGACGCATTCAAGTGCGTAGGGTGAGAATCCTGGCTCTGGAACAGAAACGATACCGCAGCGCAGAAATGCGATGAGCCCGAAAGGGCGAGGTCATGCGTATGCGGATGGAACGGCGAATCCCCGCGGGTGCAAGCCGAAATAGGACAGAACGGCAGTCCAGACCTGTCCGAGTACGGCGCATAGCTGAATGCCGCATGAGCGCGACAGGGGCATTGCCCTTTGCGCTAAACATAAAGGGGCTTACTCTCCTCACTCAAATTTTTATGATGCCATGGATTGATTTTAATACCCCTCCTTCTTATATAATATATCATGCCATCTATCATAGACCCGATTTACGGTCGTGTGGTTCTCAGCGAACTTGAGCAGCAAATTATTAATACTCCTGAGATGGCGCGCCTGCGCCGTATCCAGCAGCTTGGGCTTGCTGACCTCGCTTTTCCGGGTGCGAACCACACACGTTTTGAGCACAGCATCGGGACGCTTTTTATTGCTAATAAGATGGCAAAGGCACTTGGTCTTCCAGAGGAAGAAATAGTAAAGGTAAGGCTTGCGGCTCTTCTTCATGATATCGGACACTGCGCATTCTCGCATGTCGTAGAAAGCGTCCTGAAACGGAACCCCGCTTACCAGCCTGTAATAGATGGCAGGAAGTTCGTGAAGCACGAGATGTTCACGAAATACATAATATCAAACTCATTCCACGCGATGCCTGAAATCGCAAATCGCATTGAAGCTTCCGGCAGAGCAGAATCCTTTTTTGACGAAATCGCTAAAATGGCAACAGGCGATGTAGATGCGCTTCCGAAGCCATATCTTGCCCAGATCATTTCTAATGATATAGATTCGGACAGGCTCGATTTCCTGCTGCGCGACTCGTATCATACAGGCGTTTCACTTGGGCTTGTGGATGTGGACCAGATCGTAGGAAGCCTGGCACTCAGTAACGGGAGAATGGTTCTGGGAGGTGCAGCCAGTTATGATGAGGACATGGCTATGATCGCTGCCGAATCCATGCTGATAGCAAGAGCGCACCATTATTCTGCCATAATCCATAACCCGAAAACCCAGGGAGCAAGGGTCATGCTGCTCCAGGCTCTTGAGAACGCGCTTGCCAATTACGAAAAATCAGGAAAGGACGTGAAAACGACTGTGACTAATTTTTTCACTTTATACATCGACAGCGACCTGTTAAATTTCATCGAAGCTAATGGAAATGCCAGCGCGAAAAAATTGATAGGTAATATCCGGAACGGCAATATCTGCAATGCCGTATCGCGCTTTACCCAGAAAAACCTTAATCCAAGGACGCGAATGGCGCTCTCCACGATCGCAAGGAACGGCGTTGCTAAAAAGATGTTCGAGGTTGAGCTTGCTAAACGTTTCGCTGCCAGGTACGGGGCACCCGTTCTTGTTGACCTTGATGTTGCAAGCGGCATCCCCAAGAGCACAAGGGTGAAAACCGGGGACGAGGAGGGTTTTTTCTATGATGAATCCGCGCTTGCCAATGGTCTTGTGAGAGCTATCTCGCGCCAGATATCGCTATGCGTCTTCTCAAGGAGCGGTGATGATTCCATGCTCTCGCAGGCATCGCACGAACTCCTGCTCGGCATTGAAGACCTTTCTCCCAGGCTTTTGAATTTCATCAGGAACGAAACCTACCTGCCTATTGAGGGGCTTCTTCTCATGTTCTACAGCGTGCACAGGCTATTCAGCGAAGAATCCGATGGCAGGGTCATCATGCCCAGGCTTCGCAATATTAATCTGGTATACCGCCTGGTCAGGGAACTCGGGAAGATGGAGAGGCTTCGCAATTTACTTGATTACAGTTTCCATAGCCGCTACGGGTTCCCATACAGCGACCGGCTTTTTGAGGATATACAGCTTCTCGTCGCTATGGGGATGCTGGATGAAGATCTGCGGTATTATGAAAAGAACGGAAGGTGGAGGCAGAGGTATGAGTATGTCCTGACCAGCGATGGTGTGGAATATGCAGAGATGATCGCATCCGCATACCAGAATGAGTTAAAAATAATAGGTGATTATCTGGCTATGAATAAACACTCGATTCCCAGGGATATGGTCAGTGTCGCCGTGAGACGGTATAAAAAAGAGGTAAAAATGGGGTTATCTTCCTCGCAATATTTACACAGGAAATAATAGCGTGCAATTTTTGGATGATTTTATATACCTTAAAAGGTAAAAGATGTAAAAACGTAGAAGACGCAAAAAAAGGTGGAAGCATGAAAGAAAAAATAAACCTCGAAAAAGACGATATTATTATAGTCCTGCTTATAATTATATTATTTTTGATAGCGATCGGCTTTTTTAAGCTGTTTTACTCAGTCCCCCGCTAATCCTGAATCAGCACGGAAAATAACAACAGAGAAGTTCTACTTCTCTGATTCAACCTCTCTGATAATATCCTTCAGGGCATCTTTTAACCTGCTCTCAGGACTTGAAAGGTCTTCTGCGATTATATCAAGAACAAGGTCAAGACCGCCCGGACTTGAAGCCAGGTAATCTCTTATAATTGCATCCAGATTATCACAGCAGTCAACACACAGGTCTACTCCTTCTATCTCGGCATCGCTAACAGGTTCAATAGCGGCATGACATAGGAAACATTCACTCATTTAAATCACCTGCGCCCTCAATAAAGCTGACTGCTTATTAATGTTATGGAATAATACATGCGTAATGCATCCGACACGATTCTGCCTGTGCAATCAGACGTACGTGGTGCAATCAATATCCAGGTACATTACGCAGGCTTTTCCCCTGCCCCAGTTCTGGCGCTGGACATCAACAGTAACGCTGGGCAGGTTCTTTACGGCGTTCACTAGATACTTGTTCATCTCAAGATTGCATGACGGGAGGCATATTATATGGTCGCTCACCTGTTTGCTTTCAAGAAGTAACTCATAGAACGGGTCAATTATCTGCCACGCATAATCCATCTCGTTGCCCATGAACTCGCAGAACTCATCATAATCGCTTTTCTGGAACGCCTCGCTGAATGCGTCTTTCTCAAGGAGCGCAGTGAAGCACTGTATATATACATCCTGGAATGACTTCGGCTTGAACGGCAGGTTGAAGGCATCACAGCATACTACCTCAAGCCCCTGCTTCTTCGCTTGTTTGCAGAGGCTTATGTTGATGTCAATTCCCACGAACAGATTCCAATCCTTACCTCTGGTCTCGTATAGCTTAGAATGCCCTCCGCAGCTTATTTCCAGGATTGAATTTGTTATTATCATATGAGTTCGTATTGAGTTCGTATTAGTTCGTTGTTTACTTTTACTTAGATAGTATCTGAAAAGTTAAAACCACAGAGGGCACAGAGGACACAGAGATTTCTTAAATGCGTCTCTGTGTTCTCTGTGAACTCTGTGGTTGATTCAGAATATACTACTGATTGATTTTTTGTATAGGTTCTTAATCACGGCTGAGTTTATCAATTTTTAGCCATCTTTTTAAACGCCAGAACAATTTCAAAAACCTTATAAATAAACCCGGCGATTCTCTCCTTGTGATCAAATATGGTCGTTAAAGTAGGATTTATAAAACTTGGAAATCTCGGCACCTCACAGGTAATCGACCTGTTACTTGATGAGATCGCAGCCAGAGAGGGAATTGCAGTACGTGTATTCGGAACAGGCGCCAAGATGGGGAAGGATGAGGCGCAGGAAACAGCCTCTTTCAAGAACTGGGGACCGGACTTCGTTGTCATGATAAGCCCCAACTCAAGCGCACCTGGCCCGACGGCGGCGCGGGATGTCTGGAAAGGCACTCCGGCAATAGTGGTCTCCGATGGTCCGACCAAGAAAGAGGACAGGGAGAAACTGGAACAGGCAGGCTTTGGCTATATAATATTGCCCGTTGACCCGTTAATTGGGGCAAAAAGGGAGTTCCTTGACCCTGTCGAGATGGTATCCTTCAATAGCGACGCCGCAAAGGTACTTTCGGTGTGCGGCGCGATAAGGCTTGTCCAGACAGAGATCGACAAGGTGATAGACCAGATAGCAGCCGGAACAAAGCCCCCGGCGCTTCCAAAGATCCTTGCAAAGCCTGAGAAATGCGTCGAAAGCGCGGGCTTTGCAAACCCATATGCGAAAGCCAAGGCGCTGGCGGCCCTCCACATAGCCACCAAAGTAGCGGAGATCGATTTCCCCGCCTGCTTTGTACTTAAAGAGGTAGACCAGGTAGCAACCACAGCAGCCGCGGGACACGAGGCTCTGCGCGCAGCAGCAAGACTCGCAGATGAAGCACGCGAAATGGAGAAGGCGAATGACTCCATCCTCAGAAAACCGCACGCTAAGGATGGAAGACTGCTGACAAAGACAAAACTTCTTGAGAAACCTCAGTAAAACAGGAATTTAAGGAAGTGATTTTTCCACTTCCTTTCTGATTTTTGGATTTCTACATATTTTTCAAAAAATATATTAAGCTTAGAATAAGATTTACACTTTTATCTGTTCCGGAGAGAAGCCTTTCTGGATTAGAACAGCTTTCATACGGTTCCTATGATTTCCCTGAAGCTCGATAACATTATCTTTTATCGTTCCGCCACAGGCGAATTTGGACTTCAGATAGCTCGTTAGCTCCTGCAGGTTAATCTCAGTTGGGTTAAGACCCTCTATCACCGTGACTTCCTTCTTATATTTTCTCGTATCTACCTTTACTATTATTCTCTGCTGCTCTTTAGCCACTTCTTCGCATATGCAAAGCTCTTTTGGCAGTCCGCAGACAGTACACATTTCTGAACTCATTTGTTGGATTAATACCTCCATTCTTATATTACGCAAGAGAGTTATATAACTTCTTGATGCCCCACATATTAAAATATAATGGTATGGCGATTGCAGAGAATATCGAATTTGCAAGGACGGTGGTAAGCCAGACGCTGGGCCTGATGTTCCGCAGGCATATCCCGCCCGGTTATGCGATGGTATTCGTACTGAGGAAGCCCTCTTCAGTTAATGTGCACATGCTCTTTATGCGGTTCCCTATAGACGTTATCTTTTTAAACAATGAAAAGAAGATTGCAGGGCTTTCCAGGTTAAATCCCTGGACCGGGCATAAAGCCATGAAGAACATAAAATATGTTATTGAGACGCATGCCGGCTCAATCGAAAGATACGATCTTTCGATAGGCGGGCAAATGGAATTTGAGGATATCTGAGATGAATATGACATTATCCGGGAAATTAACAGAGGATAAAGTAATGCTGGACAGGCAGGCGATCGGGGAATTATACGACACAAGTTTTTACGGACATCCAAGAGCTGATTCTCTTGAACTTTCACTCATTGAAAGTGCGTACCTTATGTACACGGAGAAGATAACTGTTAAATCCGCAGGTAAAGAGCTTGATTTTAAACAATTTTTCCTTAAAGCCTCTTCTATAGCAAAAAATTTTGAACTATCTTATGTGGTTTACAAAGACCTGAGGGAAAGGGGATATTATCTCCAGCCTTCTGTTACCGGTTTCAGGGTGTATCCGCGCGGGGGACACCCGGGTAAGACGCCCGCCGAATTCTTTGTGTTCGTAACCTCGGAGAGAATACCGCTATTGCTTTCAGCTCTGAGAAAGCATCTTGATACCGTGGAGAATTTAAAGAAAAGGTTGGTCCTGGCAATCGTGGATGAGGAAAGTGATATCACCTATTACGAGGTGAAAAAAACCATCCTGTCGGGTTCCTGTGAATTAAGGCTGGACAACTCACTATCGGTAGCAAGCCTTCTTGAAGACAGGGTAATGGTCTGGGATTCTGATGTTTCGGGTTTGCTCCATAACAAAGGGTTTTTTGGCAAACCTATGGATGAAGGGCACCTGCAAATGTCGCTTGTTGAATCCTGTTACCTGCTGAGCAAAGGGATCCTTGGGATTGAGCAGAGAAATCATGAGGCACTGGATACTGCAGAATTTTTAAGGATTGCATCTGATATCGAAAACGATTTCACGATAAAATATAAAGTCTATGAAAAGCTGCGGGATAGCGGGCTTGTCCCCAAAACCGGGTTCAAATTCGGAACGCATTTTCGCGTTTACAAAGACATAGAGGATATTTCAAGCCTGCCCCATTCAGATTACTTGATCCACGCTGTAACACATGACCATGTTTTTTCGCTGCAGCAGCTCTCACGCGCTGTGCGGCTCGCCAACAGCGTAAGGAAAGAAATGATCTATGCAGCAGTAGACTCCCGGATTGATTTCCTTATTATAGGAAGGATGCGGCTGTAGTAAGGTCAAAATCCCATTATTACCAATAAAACAGCCGGTATCAGCCATCCTTTGGATCGGTTTACTCGTCTTCTTTTCTTTTGCGCTTGACTACTTTTTCAAGCTTCTTGGCCCACATATCCTCTACCTGTGTATATTCACATTCGAGATAATGCGTTACCGCTTTAGCCAGCGCATCTTTGGTACTGCTCTCGCCTGTTTTCTGCTTCAGGGCTTCGATGTCATCGACCGTGAGAACAGTCTGAGCATGCATTATTTTTGCCATATTTTACCTCCTATTATTTTTACTCCGGTCATGTTTTTTGTCCTGTTTCATCATCATGAAGATACTATTTAAACATTACGCAAAAATGCCGGTAAGAGAACTCATCTACATTTACATCATCAGCATTTCCAGCCAATCCGAAATAAGGGAATAAAGCCTTATTTTCTCCTGATAACCAGGAAAGCCAGCGTCAATATGATTACCGCGGCTAAAGCGCCAAATCCCGGTGTTTCTGATGTCTCAGCCGGCTGGGTCCCTGTCGGTTGAGAGTTTTCTTTTGCCGTCCCTGAAAGACTGTTATCCGCCTTGCTCAATTCATTATTGGCATTTGCATTAGATTCCAGGGCAGCAGTATAATCTTTTTTCCAGTATGACTGTAGCGCCTGTTTGGTGTTGTAATCCTCAGCATTATTCAGGTGAGTCTTTGCCTCTGAAACATCTATCCCTTTCTTTTCTGCTTCATTAATCCTGGCTTTTAGCTCCCTCAATTTTTTATCCGTTTCTGTTATCTTGTTTAATACACTTGAGTATGAGCTTTTTATACTGATAGTATCTCCTATATGAAGTTTATCTGGAGACCATGTCGGAACCATACGGTCGTACTGGAACAGTATCCTGAAAGGTGGTGGCGTGACCGATGTTACTTCAACAGATTCCGGAAGGAAGACCTGGGCTCTGATATCGGCATCCGCTGGTACTGAAACATCAGTATTTTTTCCTGAAGCGACAGCCTGGGGCGAATCAACAGGTATATCTATCGAATAATTCGAATCTTCTTTTACCGCCCAGTTTGCCGCTTTGAGACCAATACGTCCGTTCCATTTCTTCCCTGCTTCAACCGGCTTATCAAAAGTAACAATTATATTTGTTTTACCCGAAACTGTTTGTTGTTTCACATTCGGAGAGTTAAAATTCATACCACCTTCACTGCTGACCGTGACTCCGGTACTCTGGCTGGCATCTATCTCAACCCCCGGTACAGGAAATGTAAACGAAAAACCTTCAAGGGGCGAAGAGCCACTGTTATCGAGTTCAGCCTGGATGACCTCTTCAACAACCCCGTCGTCGTGCAATGTTACGTTCAATACCCATCTGTTAAGGGCTACCTGGGCTGCCGAAACCGGATATACGGTCAGCAGCATTATCAGAAAATAAACAAGAATTTTCCTTGTAGTCATTTTATCACACTTCTTATAAAAACATTCATAATTCATATTCTTTACGCTGTCCTGAATGCTTTCAGTAATCGTTAAGTACTTTCCATTTAATAAAATCACGTATGTTCCCCATCACACGCATGCGAAGATTACGCTCGTCTAGGTTGCGCCCGCTTGTGCGCGAAACCGAGCTTGATGTCAAGGATCTGATCTGCCCTGTATTTGTAGATGAAACCATAACTGAGCCTGTAGAGATTAACTCGATGCCGGGCTACTCCCGCCTGCCGCTTGATATGATTGCGGATGAAGCAGGGTGCATAGCGGATATGGGAATCCCTGCGCTCATCCTGTTCGGGATACCCGCAAAGAAAGATGAGATGGGAACCCATGCTTACGGTGAGGACGATGTGACCCAGAAAGCGGTCCGCGCCATTAAAAAGGAAGCAGGGAATGATATCATAGTCATTACCGATCTCTGTCTCTGCGAGTACACGACCCACGGGCACTGCGGGGTGGTGAACGAAGCTCATGAGATACTGAACGACCCCACGCTTGATATCCTCGGGAAGACCGCTGTAAGCCACGCACGTGCCGGTGCTGATATCGTTGCGCCCTCCGGGATGATGGACGGGATGGTTAAAGCGATACGCAATGCTCTTGATGATAACGATTTCAAGGATGTGCCCATAATGTCTTATGCTGCAAAATATTGTTCTGCATTCTACGGTCCGTTCAGGGAAGCGGCAGGCTCGGGCTACGCCTTTGGCGATCGCGCATCGTACCAGATGGATATCGGGAACTCAAACGAAGCCATGCGCGAGGTCGCACTTGATATCGAAGAGGGGGCTGATATCATAATGGTCAAACCCGCGCTGCCTTACCTGGATATCATCTACCGCGTAAAAAAGAAATTCGGGGTGCCGACTGCCGCGTATCATGTGAGCGGTGAGTATGCCATGATAAAAGCAGCAGCACAAAACGGCTGGCTCGATGAGCGCAGGGTGGTATATGAATCGCTGCTGTCAATAAAACGTGCAGGCGCAGATATGATCCTTACGTATTTTGCAAAGGACGTAGCTAAAGAGATAGCTTCGAAGTAATGCCAGACTATAATACCCACAGGGTCTTTAACTACCTCACGTTTCTTGTAATATCAGTCCTGCTCTTCAAATTGCAGGTAGTTATCACTGATATGAAACTATTCCTTGCGCTGGGCGTTGGTTTCTATATAGGCACGGATTTCATAACACCCGACCTGGACATTGAAAGCAAGGCAATAAAAAGGTGGGGCAGGCTCAAAGTCATATGGCTTCCTTACAAATGGCTGTTCAAACACGGGCAGAGTTCCCATAACATCCTGTACGGAGCTGTAGTGAGGATAATGTACTTTAGTATTATAATTCTTGGATTATATTATCTTCTTTTCAGGTCGCTTCCTCCCGAAACAATGATATCTTCCGTTTATGTTTTTATTTTTCTTATAGGAATTATAACAGCCAATGCGCTGCATATAATACTGGATGTGCTGTTCTGATAGTTTTAAGGCAATGTTCATGATATCCCAGGGCAAAAATCCGGCGCCACTACATTTAAATATCATCCTGTCATTATAAAAAATAACATAACCTGAATTATTTATTGCGAAAAATACTTGGTGGTTGAAATGGTGATTGAGATTTGAAAAAACATTGTATACCGGTGCTCCTTGTTTTTGTGCTAATCGCCGGATGTACAGCACCTGATGGTGATAAGATGGCAGCTTCAACCACGCCTGATGTAAGTTCATCGCCTGCACCTTTTCCCATACCTCTTAACGCTTCTTTAACATCCCCGGCACAGACTGTCAGCTCTCCTGTTGCTAAACCGCAGCCTGCCGAAATTACCCAGAAATTTAATGAGAAAACCCATGCATCGGCGTATGAAAACAAATCCGTGGCTGTGGAAGTGGATTACCGGGAATATGTGGACTGGTTCATGGCCCACAACCTCAATATAAGGATATATACACCTGAGGAATATGTTTGTGGGCAGTATACTGTGGATATGATCAATGACTCTGCAAAAGCAGGATATAAAGCCTATTTTGCGGCGATCACGTTCACAGACGGTTCAGGACATGCACTGCTCTCGTTCAAATCAACAGTATTTGGTTATTCTTCATGGTATTTCTTTGAGCCCCAGACGAATAAGCTGATGAGCCAGGAAACCCTGGCGCAGGTGCTCAATCAGAATATAGGGAAAACTGTTGCAGAGGTCAATGTCTTCGGCTATTTCGATGATGCCGGGGATAAAGACCCGACGACATGGCGGTTCGCTTATCCGCTATATACTAAAAAATATTAAGTCACTGGATAGTCGCTTTCAGGATTTTATCGCCTTTTTTGATCTTTGCGGCAACATCCTGACCTTCGGTCACCTGCCCGAACACTGCGTAGTTCCTGTCCAGGAACTTTGCATCCTCAAGGCAGATATAGAACTGCGAGCTTGCGCTGTTCGGGTCATGTGAGCGCGCCATTCCCACGGCGCCCTTTTTGTGGGTGAGCGAGGGAGCTATCTCAAGAGGTATGGTCTTGTCCGAGCCGCCGGTGCCATTGCCTTTCGGGTCGCCGCCCTGGATGACGAAGCCGGGTTCGACGCGGTGGAAGGTTAAGCCGTTGTAGAAGCCTTTATTTGTAAGGTCAATGAAATTCTTCGTGGTGATGGGCGCTTCCTTCTCGTAGAGTTCGAATTTTATCGTTCCTTTTACAGTTTCCAAGATTGCTGTTCGGTTGGGCATAATTATCCTCTTAAATTAAAGACCTATTCTTTAATTAAATGTACAAATTCTTTTCTAATTACTTTCTTGCACGTTCCCTCATTGCATGAATCAAAACTGAAAGGGTTTGTATTCAGCATTCTCTTATTGATGGCTATATTCTTTGAAGGTATTGGCAACCGATAGTTACTAATCTCTAACATTTCAAAGTGTGGAACATAAGATTTCAGATCTGTTTCGTATCCATAAAGCCAAATGATATACACTGGGATTTTACACTTCTTTGCTGCAACCATTCCAAACAATTGGGTTTCACCAAATGAAAAATAATTACCATCAGGTTTAGTTTTAGTTTTTACCTCAACAAAATAAGTATCATCTTTGTTCTCAACAAAACATTCAAAAGGTATTTTATCAAGGTTCTCATTGGTATATTTATTCCGTAGTTCGGTTCCAGTGTCTAATAAATGTTTCATTTTAATAAAACTATTTTTTGATGGAATTTCTTGATTGAGATGCTCTACCTCAGATTCATCCTTCTCTATATTTTCCTCTATTTTATAATACCAAAGATTTCGAGTATCATATATTTTTCCGTTTAATAAATCTTCTAAAACAAGGTTTTCCCCTTCTATCGACTTGGACATATACCACACCTTTTTATTATGACTGTTTTATGCCCTGTAGCCACAACATAACTATATAAACCTACCCACAATACCAGTACTTCCGATCGGTCGTAGTTCCGAATAGCATTCTGAATCATATTTGTATTAACCGAGTTCGAAGTGTTTGAATTCTGCTCTCATTGTATTCTCGTAACTTGCTCAAAAATGCTGC
>NZ_FZMP01000209.1 GCF_900196725.1 Candidatus Methanoperedens nitratireducens
AGCCAAAAATCAATTGGTTTTTCACATCCGATACCAAAATCATGTAAAATAGAGTCTTGTTTATGGGATAGTGCCCTTCTGGTTCTCCTGCAATCCTGGCTGTGTCCTTCTCTAAAAGTACTTTTAAAATACCTTACCCTTCACGGCTCTCGAACTTGTTCTCCCTGATATGGTTCTAAAAGCCGAGTTCATCATCATGATGATTAGAATGATGCAAGAGTTTATAATGTTGTGAAAACAGAACTTGGATTGTGTCTCAATTTTCACATATCTATGAAATCCATGTTCCATGCCCTAAAAGCAACAAAGAAGCAAATTCAGGTGATTTAGTTGAGACACCCCTGCCGGCAAGAAAAAAGGCGTGTTCAGATATTAAAATGAACAATATGAACGCCCCAGCCTCCATAAGCGGCAGGGCTTCAAGCGTATTTCCTGCATCCGGTGCGCCGTACCGGATCACACCTGTCGTAGCCGGCACGGCTATGGCAGTATACCCGGCTAACTCCGCCCGTTTGACCCTGTCAATGAACTTCGTAAACAGCACAAGCCATGAGCATGCAAACGGCAGTTTCAATATAACAGATTATTCAAAGCTCTTCAGAACGATCCGGATACTTGGCTTGATGTCAGTAATAAGCTATATGACCGTCATCCTTTTTACATGGGTATATGCAAATTTAACGGGCTATGTATATTTCTCGGCCGGGGAGCCGGAAATGCTGATAAAGTATCCGGAGTGGGCGCTCGGGCTCATAGGGATATTCGTAGCTATCGATTGCCTGCGTAAAGAATTGGACGCATTATGTGAACAGCGGCTTTTTCCAAAGAAAATTTAATTGTTCTTATCCATTCTTGCGGCGCCGGGCGGTATTTCGAACGTATCGCCGTGCCAGTGAAAAGCGATAAATGCGCCCGGGAGGGTACTAAAAACAGGGGAGTTCTTCGTAATGGATTCTCATCGTTTTTCCTCCTGCAGATTGTTGATTCTATGGTAATATATCCTCCTGATAATACCTATCATCCTCTCTCAATTAAATCAATAATATAAAATATATTATATATTAATAGCAGAGGTCGGGTTTATAACATAAGCATTAGATATATATACTAGGAACTATCCACTAGATAGCCGTATGCCTTTAGTAAGGTAAAATCAGGAGGAATGTGAAAATGAGGTTAAAAAATCCGATATACTGGTCAATAATTGCTCTTCTGCTGCTCTCTGCACCTGCTCTGGCAGCAGATACACCAAAAGTAGATTCGGGCGACACTGCATGGGTTCTTGTGAGTTCGGCGCTCGTGATGCTGATGACCCCTGCCCTGGGCTTGTTCTACGGGGGAATGGTGCGGAAGAAAAACGCTCTCTCAACAATAATGTTCAGTTTTGCGATACTTGCATTAATTAGCGTTCAGTGGGTGCTTTTCGGCTACAGCCTTGCTTTTGGTCCGGATGTGCACGGCGTGATCGGCAATCTCAACTGGCTGGGGCTTAACGGAGTAGGTCAGGAGCCCAATGCCGACTATGCGGCTACTATCCCGGCTCAAGCGTATATGATATTCCAGGCGATGTTCGCCATAATCACAGTCGCGCTCATTTCAGGCGCTTTCGTTGAGCGCATAAAGTTCAGCGCGTTCATGCTGTTCTCCCTGCTCTGGGCGACTCTTGTGTACGACCCGATAGCCCACTGGGTATGGGGTGTTGGCGGCTGGCTTCGCAACCTGGGTGCGCTTGATTTTGCAGGAGGCACGGTTGTTCACATCAGCTCAGGGGTTTCGGCTCTTGCAATTGCCTTTGTGATAGGCTCACGCAAGGGATTCGGAAAGCAGCCCATGGAGCCGCACAACATACCAATGGTCGTTCTTGGCGCTGCGATTCTGTGGTTCGGCTGGTTCGGGTTCAACGGCGGTAGCGCAGTAGCAAGCAACGGACTTGCAACAAGCGCCTTTGTAGTAACGAACACAGCGGCAGGCGCAGCAGCTCTGGTGTGGACAATGCTTAGCTGGTACCACAAGAGACCAAGTGTCCTGGGTGCAGCCACCGGCGGTGTAGTAGGACTTGTGGCGATAACTCCTGCATCCGGTTTCGTTACACCGCTGGCTGCTATAATAATAGGAGCGGTAGCAGCGGTCATCAGTTACTATGCTATGCTGTTCAGGGGCAAGCAAACCGTAGATGACTCCCTGGATGTCTGGGCATGCCACGGTCTGGGCGGAACCTGGGGTGCCATAGCGACGGGCTTATTCGCCACCGTTGCAGTGAACTCCGCAGGCGCAAACGGTTTGCTCTACGGCAATCCGGGACAGTTTGTAACGCAGCTAATCGCAGTCGGTGTAGTATGGGTGTACGCGTTTGTTATGACAGTTATCTTAGCAAAAGTCATAGACAAAACCATAGGGCTGCGTGTAGCCGATGAAGAGGAATCAGTCGGATTAGATATTTCCCAGCATGCTGAAAAGGCATATTCGTGAGGTGAGCAAAATGAAGAAAGTTGAAGCAATAATAAGACCTGAGAGCCTTGACGCAGTTCGAGCGGCTCTTGAGGAGAAAGGTATCCTCGGCATGACAGTTGCAGAGGTGCAGGGACGCGGACGCCAGAAAGGCGTCTGTCTCCAGTGGCGCGCAGGCGAGTACTGCGTCGAATTCCTGCCAAAACTCCAGCTGGACATGATCGTGGATGATAAAGATGTAGAATTGGTGATCGCTGCGATAACTGCTGTCTCAAAGACCGGTAAGAACGGAGACGGCAAGATTTTCATCTATCCAGTTGAGGACGTCGTGCGCGTCAGTACGGGCGAGCGGGGAACAGAGGCGATATAGGCATTAACAACGAACTAATAAGAACTCGTTACAACTCATGCGACCGGAGTTCGTACGAGTTCGTATCAGTTAGTTGTTTAAATAGTGTCTGTTTTCATACCAGCCGGTTGTAAAGTGAGATGGGCTTTGAGGTAACTACCTGCCCCATTTCCACCACTTTTGATTTCAAGGAATTGACAAAATCGTAATTCATGACCGGGATCAGGAACCCTGCGCTTTACGTTCTCAGTTTCCTGACAAGCTCTCTGCCAAAAGCGTAGAGGTCATCCGGGTTCCTTGAGGTTACGAGGTTGCCATCCACCACAACCTCTTTATCCTCTTATTACCCCTGCGGAGATCAGTACCTGAACTCCGTGGCATATAGCCCCCACAGGCTTGTTCTCATTGAAAAAATATCTTGCGATCTCAAGCGCTTTCTCATCAAGCCGTACTCTCTCAGGCGCTCTTCCCCCGGAAGAACCAGCATATCAAACTCTTCTGGCTTTACTTCGGCAAGAGTTAAATCAACATGGATAGAATACCCGTGTTTGCCTGTAATCTGCCCTTCTTTCATGGATGCCACTTCTGCTGCGATGTCTTCTTCCTTTAACCGGTGTAGCGGATAAAAAAGCTCCGTATCCTCAAAATTATCTGCACTTATTATCAGCGCTTTCAACTGTATTACCCCACTGTGATTAAAAGATTTTAGTTATCTTAGGAGTTACCGTTAAACAACCTATCTAAATTAATCTCTTTTTGGTGAAATGGAATAGTTCCATTTCGGATGTAACGAATGGTATTCTATCTGCAATTTATCCATTTCTTCATCCAATATTTTGATTCCTTTGGTATATTCCTTTTCATCCAATCGAGACGCCACCATAAGACCTTTTTTTGTTTTCGTGCCACTAATGAGTTTTATCATTGTTTCAAAACTAACAAGCGGCTTCCCCTTCCAATTCATTGTAATAAATGAGAACATACAATGTTCTATCTTGTTCCATTTACTTGTCCCAGGAGGGTAATGGCATACGGTTATAGGTATTTTAATTTGGTTCACCAATTCCTGTAGATGATATTTCCAGCCTTTATTGCGACTTCCATTACTCCCACCACCATCTGCACATATCATCAACCCTTTTGCATTTGGATAATTATTTCTTCCAAACATAAGCCACCATTGCCTGATGCTTTCAACGGCAAATTCGGAGGTATCATAGCTCATTCCCACATTTTCTTTCTTTTTTGCATCAACTGATATTACAGGATATCCTTGATTTATAAATTCTTTTGCCTGCTCGTTTATATACCTGAACTGGGCGTCTCTTTCGGGCACTGAAGAACCTTCGATATTTTTCTTATTTGCCTGAAGCGAGTAATCGTTTTCCTTCAGCAGACGTCCTACTGTATCTGGATCGATTTTATGTTTTAGCTTTTTTAATTCCTCAGCGATCTTGTAGGTTGATTTGTTTGTCCACTTCAGGAGACTCATTGGGTCGCCTGAAGTGTTTTCATCCATGATTTTCTCAAGATCTCCAAGGATTCCGGGATCTTTTATTTCTACTTTTTTTCTTCCTCCACCATGTGCTCGAAGTCTTTCTGGAGGTTCAAGTTTCTCGGACGTTTTGAGTTCCTCTATCCCTTTACTGATGGTTGAATGGGACATGCCGGTTAATTCTTCTACTTTTGAAACTCCACCCCAACCAATTTCAAGTGCTATGGCTCCTGCAAAACGTCTTGCTTGAACTTCATCTGCTCCTGATAGGGCTTTTAGCCACCATGCATACTGCTTGTTAGTATCCATGCCACTATATATGGTGGCTTAGATTATATAATTTACTAATT